>NZ_JBFAMR010000049.1:0-63216 GCF_040656595.1 Actinoplanes sp. NPDC049802 | reverse complement strand
TGGACCGTCGCGTCGGGCACATCGGCCACCCATTCCGCGATCGCGGCGTACGAACGGTAACCGGCCACCACGGCGCACACCGCCGCGGTCACCACCACGCCGAGCTGATGCCGGATACCCCGCCGCGCCCGCGGATCACGCATCGCGGCCAGTACAGCGGGCAACCCAGCAGCGGTTTCCGGCACGGTCAGAGCCGGTGCATCGGACAGAGACGAGATCAGCGATGATGGCAGTGCGGGCATGACTCACTTCGGATAGATCATCGTGGCGTAGGAACCTTGATGATCTTCTGAACCGGTCATGCCCGTCTTGCTGCCGCCAACCGAGGCGCTTCTACCTTGATCCACTCAAGTCGGACACCGTCATGACTTTGCCGGGGCCCTGGCTATGGGACGGCCGGCGACCGTGACGCCGTCACGGTCGTGGCGAACACCCTTGTCACGGGACGGCATCGAGCAATCACCCGGCAGCCCTGTCCACGCCCGGTCAGCACACGTGTCAGCTCAGAGTGACGTTTCCTGGATCAAGATGAATTCTTCGGTTGCTGCCGGCGCAAGCGGTGATGCGGCACGCCGGCCGCACTGAGCAGGCCGGCGAGCACGGTCGAGCAGTGTTCGAGAAAGACCGGGACATGCTGGTCGTCGCCGAGATGGCAGGCGGCGGCGAGGGCGCCGAGGTTGAGCGGGTCCAGGTCGGTCACGTCATGCAGGTCCAGGACCAGCCGGACCGGCCGGATCCGGCGCACCGCGTACACCAGGGTGCGGCGCAGTTCGCCGGCGTCGCCGGGGCCGACGTTGCCGTGCGGCCGGATGACGACGACGCCGTCCGGGGTGGTTTCGACGTCGACCGTGAGACCGGTCATCGCGCCACCTTCCGTTTCCCATTGATTCGCGGAATTGTCAGGTTAGAACAACGCCATCAACACGTCGACACCGGAGACAAAAGAGTTCACCGGTTATGGCCACGGCGGCGCAAAGGGTCCCGCCGCTTGCGGTCGTCCGTCCCGGAATCGGTTTGCCATTGTCCGGCCAAACAGGTCTGCGACATTTCTCACGCGCGGCGTGGACAGTCGTGACGGAAAGCCACGGGAGATGGCTTGAGTCACTTGCGGGCGGGTACTTCGATCGATGTCTCCGGCCGAAAGCTAGGTCACGCTAGGTGCATGGATGACAACATTCTGCTGAGTGACGCCGAGGTTCAGGCGCTGGATCGAGTCGCTCGCGCAGTACAGGAACGCTATCCCGATGTGCCGGCCGAAACCATCGCGCGACGCCTGCGAACCGCCCATCAACAGTACGAACTGGCACCGATTCGCGACTTCGTGCCACTGCTCGTGGAGCGGGCGCTCGTCGCCGAGTTGCGCACTGGACTGCCGCCGGACCGGTAACCCGGCCACTCGAGGCGCGGCACATCGGCTGATTCCGCGGGGCGTGCATCTTACCCCTTTCCACCGGGCGGAAGCCTAGGTGAACGCTCCGCGGACGAATGCTTAACCCAGGGCGCACGATTCGGTGAACAATGGGCCTACGATGGCGCGGACCACTGTGGACAGCATCCGGACGGAGGCCGCTATGGCGAAGAAGGACAAGAAGAGCAAGAAGGACAAGAAATCCAAGAAGGCCAAGAAGAAGTGACACAAGGCGGGCCGCGCGATTTCTGACAGCCGCGGCCCGCCCGCACCGGCACTCGTTCCCGCGCACTGCCGCCGAAGAACCGGGTCACGGTGCCCCCACACGTCCCACCGACGCTGTTCGCGCTTCCGGGAACCTGGACTCCGATTCCGCTACCCTGCCGTCGTCGACTGCGGCATCATCACCGTGCCCGCTCCGCCGTCGACGGAGCGGGGCGGGCACCGCCGTACGGCTGGCCGTGTTCCCAGACAGGAGAGCAGCGATGTTCGGCAGGTCCATCGTGGTGGGATCCGACGGCACCGAGTCGAGCAACGCGGCGGTCGACTGGGCGGCCCGGGAAGCTCTCGCGTGCCGGCTGCCGCTGCGGATCGTCCACGTTGTCGGCGCGGGCCGGGAGCAGGCCGGCTCCCCTGCCGACGGGGAGCATCTCGGCCGTGAAGCGGCGGAGAGCATCGTCGCCGCGGCCCGCGACCGCGTCCGGCGAGTCGCGGCAACGATCGCGGTCGAGACCGACACGGTCACCGGGGACGCGGCGCCGTGCCTGCTCGAAGCCTCACGCGGCGCCGAGGTCCTCGTTCTCGGCAACCGGGGGCGCGGCGGCTTCGCCGGCCTGCTCCTCGGCTCGGTCAGCCAGAAACTCGCCACGCACGCCGTTTGCCCCGTCGTGGTCGTCCGTGGCCGCACCGGAGAAGCCGGTGGCCCGATCGTCGCCGGGGTCGACGACTCCCCCGCCGCCGGTGTGATCCTGGAGGACGCCTTCACCATGGCGGCCGCCCATGACCTGCCGATCACCGTGCTCCGGTCCTACCTCCCGGTGAGCCCGCTCAGGCTGTACGACGTCGTGCCGGAAGCACTCGTCACACCCGAACAGGACGACACCGAACGCGCCCGTCTGCACCAGTTGCTCAGGCCATGGCGCACCCGGTTCCCGACCTTGACCGTCGACGTCGAGGTCACCCACGCCGGAGCGGCCCACGCACTCGTGCGGGCCTCCCGGCACGCCGGCCTGATCATCGTCGGCAGCCGCGGCCGCGGCGAACTGGCCGGCACGATGCTCGGATCGACCAGCCTCCAGGTCATGCACCACGCCGAATGCCCGGTCCGCATCACCCGCGAAAGAGCGTGAGATGTCGCCGCTATACGGGCCACATCGACGCGAGGACGCTCGGCAGAGGGCGGCCCGGTGCGTCACACAGCAGACTGAATCACTTCGACCATGGCATACGACAGGATGCTCTATGCCTATACTCGTCGCATGACAAGTCGAATTCTGCGGTTGATGGGTGCACATGACATCCGTGTCCGGCTCGGCAACCTCTCCCGTCAGCGCGTCTACCAGATCACCAACAAGACCAACTTCCCGAAACCCGTCGCCGTCCTCGAAGCGGGCAAGATCTGGCTGGCCGACGACGTCGAGGCCTGGATCGCCGAGCACCGCTCCGGCCAGCCCCGCACCCACGACTGAGAGCCACCCGCGACGCGATTCACCCGGCTGGCGAGGTGACGTCTCGCCGGCGCCGACCGGCGCCGGCCGTTCGACCGGAGACGAGCGCAAGCCCGCACGGGTCGTGGGGCTCGCGGATGTGGGGGCGCCCGGGCCGGCGCCGTTCATCTCAGGCTGAGGAAGATCAGGAGCATCTGACTTTCGCCGTCGCTCACTTCAGCCGCCGGTGGCGCCGTGATGTCGGCCGGCCCGCCGAAGTCGGTGAACGTCACCACCCTGGTGACGTCGGACTTACCTTCACCGGTGACGGTGGCGGTGATCCTCGAGAAACGGCCCGCCTCGTCCAGATCGCCCCTGACCGGCAGCTTCCTGGTGCTTCCCGAAAGGCTGCCGGGTTCGTTGATGGTGGCCATGCCCGTGTACGAGTGGTCGCCGGTGGCGGTGACGCCCTTGGCGCGGGTCGCGAGGCCGGTCAGATTCCACGGGAACTCGTCGTGGAAGATCACGCCGCTCTCGCGGAAGTTCGGCAACCGGGTGCGGATCCAGCCGCCCGCGGCGAACTGTGCGGCCACGGCCTTCGACATCATGATGGTGTCCAGCTTGTCGCCGGTTACCCGGACGTGGACGTCGGACCCGATGCGGCGGACGACGTGGTCCTCACCACTGATCTCCCAGTTCCTGGTCTGCGCGTTCACCACGCCGGTGAAGTCCAGCGGGGCGTAGTTGAGATCCCGGGCGAAGCGCGCGGACTCCGTACCCAATCGGTCTTTCGCCGCGGCGAACGCCTGTGCCGGGTCGGACGGGACCGGGGCGGCGGAGGAGGGCGCCGGGTTCGCGCCGACGCCACCGTCCGCGGCCGCGGAGCAACCGGCTCCCCCAACCGCCATGAGAACCGCCGCACTCGTGGCCAACAGCCGCCCGACTCGCATCCGCCCCGCTCCCCTGATCATGAGGGGCCGCCACTGTATCGAAGGCATGGATCGAGCGTGAGCGGGTGACCATGTCGCCCCGGGCGTCCGCAACCAGCGAAGGCTCCTTGTGGAGGTTCCTCCCGCCTTTTCAAGCGACAGGGCTTTCGGCCCGGCGGACCACATACCCCCGGGGGTACATTGCGGTGGTGATGATGAACCATGGAAGTCCCGGCAGGAGCAGGATGAAAACGATCGTGGTGGGCGGGGTCGCCGGTGGGATGTCGGCCGCGACCCGGCTGCGCCGGCTGGCGCCCGAGGCGGAGATCATCGTTTTCGAACGAGGACCGGAGGTGTCGTTCGCCAACTGCGGGTTGCCGTACTACGCCGGCGGCGTCATCGAACACCGCGATGATCTCCTGCTGCAGACGCCGCGGAGCCTGCGCGCCCGGTTCGACCTCGACGTACGGGTCCGCACCGAAGTGCTGGCGATCGACCGAGAGCAGCGCCGCGTGCGGGTTCGCGACCTGGCCACCGGCCGCGAGTACGACGAGACCTACGACCACCTGGTGCTGAGCCCCGGAGCGGCGCCGATCGTGCCGGACCTGCCCGGCGTGGAACGGGCGCTGGTGCTGCGGTCGGTCACCGACGCGGACCGGCTGGCCGCGGCGGTGGCCGACGGCGCGCGGTCAGCGGTCGTGGTGGGCGGTGGATTCATCGGCCTGGAGGTCGCCGAGAACCTGGTCCATCGAGGCCTGGCCGTCTCGGTCGTCGAACGTGACACCCAGGTGATGGCGCCGCTGGACCCGGAGATGGCTGCACCGGTGCACGCCGAACTGGCGGCCAACGGGGTCGGCGTGCACCTCGGCAGGACGGTCGTGAAGATCCTCACCGAGGCGGTCGAACTCGACGACGGGCGGCTGCTGGACGCGGACCTGGTGGTGCTGGCCATCGGCGTACGCCCGGAGACCGGCCTGGCGCGCGAGGCCGGCCTCGCCCTCGGCCCGCGCGGTGGCATCGAGGTCGATGCGGGCATGCGCACCAGCGACCCGCACATCCACGCGGTCGGCGACGCGGTGGAGAAGACGGACCGGATCAGCGGCGAGCCGGTGCTGATCCCACTCGCCAACATCGCCAACCGGCAGGGCCGGCTCGCCGCCGACGCCATCGCCGGACGCCCCGTCGATCTCGGTGGCCGCACCGGGACCGCCATCGTGCGGGTCTTCGGCCTGACCGTCGCGATGACGGGCACCAACGAGAAGCGGCTCCGTGCCGCCGGACGCGGTCACCGGGCGATCCACACCCATCCGGCCTCGCATGCCGGTTACTACCCGGGCGCCCAGCCGATGTCCGCCAAGCTGCTCTACGACGCAGCCGACGGCACGATCCTCGGCGCGCAGATCGTCGGCGGCGACGGGGTCGACAAACGCATCGACGTGCTCGCCACCGCCCTGTACGCCGGCCTGCGCGCCGACGAACTGGCCGATCTGGAACTGGCGTACGCCCCACCGTTCGGCTCGGCCAAGGACCCGGTCAACATGCTCGGCTACATCGCCGAGAACCAGCTCACCGGCACCGAGCGCACCCTTCAATGGCACGAGGTGAACGCCGCGCTCGACGACGGCGCCGTCCTCATCGACGTGCGCACCCCCGCTGAGTACGCGGCCGGCCACCTGCCCGGCGCGCTCAACCTGCCCGTCGACGATCTGCGCGAACGCCTGGCCGAGGTACCCGACCGGGAACTGATCGTCTACTGCCAGGTCGGGCTGCGCGGCCACACCGCCGTCGCGCTGCTGTCCGGCCTCGGCCACAACGTACGCAACCTCGACGGCGGCTACCGCACCTGGACCGCCGGCCACCACGCCCAGGAGAACGCACCGTGAGCAACGCCACCGGCTCCCCTCGCACCGTCGACGTCGACACGCTGCGGAGCCTCACCGCGAAAGGCGGTGGACCCCGCCTGATCGATGTGCGCACGCCGGCCGAGTTCGAGGCCGCACACATCCCCGGCTCCTACAACGTGCCCCTCGATCTTCTCCGTGAGCACCGCGACGAACTGAGCCGGCATCTCAGCGAACAGGTCGTGCTGGTCTGCCGCTCCGGGCAGCGCGCGACCACCGCCGAACAGGCCCTGAGCACGGCCGGACTGCCCACCCTGCGGGTGCTGGCCGGCGGCATCACCGCCTGGCAGGCCGCCGACGCGCCGATGACCACCGGTACGCCGCACTGGGACCTGGAACGGCAGGTGCGCCTCACCGCGGGCACCCTCGTCGTACTCGCCGTCGTGGCCAGTGTCGCAATGCCCGCCGCGAAATGGGTAGCCGCGTTCGTCGGCGCCGGGCTGGCCGTCGCCGCCCTCACCAACACGTGCGCCATGGGCATGATTCTCGCGAAGCTGCCCTACAACCGCGGGCCCCGCGTCACCGTGGAGAAGGCGATCGCCGACCTCACCGAACGGCCGTAACCGCGGCACGCGGCGGGAACGGCTCAGCCTTCCCGCCGCCTGGCCCTTACGGCGCTCAGGACAGTGCGGCGGCGACCGCCGCACGGGCGTCACCGGCCGCGTCCAGCACCACTCGCAGGCCCATCCTCTGCAACGTGTTCTGCATCGGCGGGCCCATGTGCCCGGCCACCACCATCGCGATCTCATGGGTACGCAAGAACCGCACCACCCGCGCATGATGCGAACCCTCGGTGCCCTCGTCGTGCAGCCGGTCCCACCCCACGTCGAACACCTGCCACTGCCCGATCCCCTCGGCACCGGCCTCCACGACGGCGACACGCTGCGCCCGGCCCCACCGACGGTCGACCTGGTCCTGCTCGGTGACCGGGACACAGACTCTGATCATGCGACTTCCCCTGTTCCTGACGAAGATCGAAGCACGGTACGGCCGGATTCAGCCGGTGAGCAGAACCCGGCCGGACGCGGTCCACGCCGTCGAGGCCGACCGGGGACCGGACCTGGACCTGTCCGGCTCGGCGACACGGGCGGCGACATGGGCGCACGCTATCCGCCGGCGACGACCGCCGATCAGAGCCGGCCGACCTGTCACCGGCCGGCAATAGGGAGTCCACGACCGGCTCATCGTCACCATCGGCGCCCGATGCGCCCGGCTCCAGCAGTCCAGGAGCCGCCCGTCTGGCCGCGGTGACCTTCCACGTCCGGTAGGAGCGCCGTGCGGCTGAGCAGAACGCGCTTGCGGAGCAGGTCGAACCCGGATCGCCGATACATCTGCCCTTTGAGCATCTTGATCTGATTCACGTTGCCCTCGACGGCGCCAGAACTGTGCTCCAGGGTCAGGCCGTTGAGGACTGCGTCGTAGTCCTGCGTCAGTCCGGTGGCGAAGGAGTGCAGATGAGGAAGGTCGTCGGCGCGGACCGCGGCGATCCAGTCATCGAGGTGCTGGCCCTGCCGCCGCATCAGCATGGTCGCGAATGAGGTGACGTGGGTGGCGATCCGGTCCAGGTGCGGACAGTCGGCGCGGACCAGGGCGAGCTCGCCGCGTATGAGATAAACCTGTCCGGGCGCGCGGGTCTTGCCGATCCTCCGGGTGAGTTAGGGATATTCGTTGACGCCGCCATCGTGGCGTTGCAAGGTCAACGGCGTGGTGACGGTCAGAAGGTTCCGTGTTACCGACGCGCCCATGTTGTGGGCGTTGAACGCGCTGCCGAACATCGGTGAGACGGCGGACCTCGGGGTGCCGATCCCGTTGCCGCCGGCGGTCACGCCTCCAGCCAGCTTTCCCGATCTCGCCGATGTTGAAGGGAGCTTCCTGGCGCGCGGCGGGGAGTTCCTCGTCGTCGAGTTGGACGGTCATGTCGTGGGGATGGGCGGCTTCCGACCCGGCGCTGAAGCGTGCGCCGAGGTGTTGCGGGTTCGGGTGCATCCGGCGACCCGGCGTCGCGGGATCGGGCGGGCCCTGATGGCCGAGTTGGAGCAGCGTGCGGCGCAGTGCGGATTTCAGGCGGTGTGCCTCGACACGGCGACCAACCAGCCGGAGGCGATGGCCTTCTATCAAGCGCTCGGCTATCGAGAGGTCAGCCGTGAGTGCCAGCCGGGCTGGACGTGGACGCTCGTTTACTACGTCAAGACGCTCGTCGTGAACGTCGCGCAACACGACGTCAGCCGTGGTGATTTCGCTGGCTGACCTCGGCCGCATAGGTGGCCCAGTCGCCATTGGACAGTCGCTGCATTTGGATGGCGGCTTTGATGTGGATGCCGAGCATTTTCGCAAGGATCGTGGCGGGGACCTCGGCGGCGAGCATGAACAGCGCGATGTTGCGGCCTTGGCGAGGTTGCAGGCTGTGCACGTGGAGTCGTCGGGCGAGAGCACCTTCGGTGAGGGGACGTCCGGGCCATCGTCCAGGGAAGAGCCAGCTGGACGGGGTGTTGATCAGGCTGCCGCCCGATGGTTGGCGTGTGGCATCGGCGAGTTCGTTGACGAGGCGGTCCAGCGGGGCGGGCAGGACGATAGGCCGGCTGCCCAGGGCGAGCAGCGTTTGGCCGCCGACGTGGCTCAGATGTTGGGTCGTCAGCGCGCAGATGACGTTGAGCATCTGGGCGTAGAGCAGAACGAGGAGACCGGCGACCCGGTCGGCGGTCGGATAGGTGTCGTCGTGCAGCAGCCGTCGCGTGTCGGCCCAGCGGCGGTCCTGGTCAAGGGCCGGGCAGGGCCGGTCCAGCGGGTTGCCGGAGCGGTGAGCCGGGGCGCGTAGTGGTGGATGGCGGCCCACCGCACGAAGTTCGCAGATCGGGTTGCGCGTGCGGGCTTCTGGCCAGCCACTGGTCGAGATCGGCTTGAGTGCAGGTGGCCAAGGGTGGATCCGCGGGTGTGCAGCCAGTCCAGGAAAGCGGCGGCGCGAGGTGTCGCTGACGGCGGTGCCCGCGGGATCACCCCCGCGCACGCGGGGTGATCCGTGGGGCCAGGACGTGCCGATCACCGACGAGCACTGCTCCCCGCAGCTGCGGGGATGATCCCGTCTGCCCTCACCTCGCCCGAGGCCGGCGTCTCGGGTCGCTGTTCGCGGCATCTCGGACGACGTACGCTGGCGGGCGTGGGTATTCGTGGGACAGCGGCGGCGGACCGGCAGAGCCGGCCGGGGCGGCGTGCGCTGGTCGCCGCCGACCTGAGCATGCTGCGGGGCCCGGTGAGCGGGGTTGTCGTGCTGCCGAACCGGCTGGTGTGGGCGCCGGCGCCGGCGGGCCGTTTCGACCTGGACGACCCGTTCGACCGGCTGCGGGTGTATGAGATCGTGCTGCGCGAGGCCGTCCATGAGGCCGAACTGCGCAGGTGGCTGAACGGCGCCGTCCTGGTCGAGGTGTGGCCGCATCTGTATCTGCCGCGAGGGGTGCGGCAGGCGTGGGAGGCGATCCACCCGCAGTTGGCGGTCGTGCCGGCGCGGTGACAACCGAATCGGTGGACGCCTTTCATCTGCGGGTGGCCCGGATCGCGCTGGCGGTCGCCGACCGGTACGGGTTCGCCCTCGGCGGCGGCCTGGCGTTGATCCTGTACGGCATCGTGTCCCGGCCTACCGAGGACGTCGACGTGTTCGGGGAGGAGGGCTGCAGCGTGGCCGCCGCCGCGGCTGCGGTGACGGCGGCCTTGCGGGAGGCGGGCATCCGTGTCGAGCCGGTGGACGCGAGTTCGGAGGTTGTCGACCTCGATTATCTGATGGCCGAGTTGGTCGCCTACCGGCCCGATGGCCGGGCGGTGCGGTTGAGTCTGGGCCATCTGTCCCGGACCCGGGAGCCGGTGTTGTTGGACATCGGACCGGTGATGGCCGTCGACGACCTCATCGCGTGGAAGGTGGCCGCCTTGGTGAACCGGGCTGAGGTGCGCGACTTCGTGGATGTGGCGGCGTTCCTGGACGGCCGCTCCCCCGGCATGTTGTTGAAGCTGGCGCGGACGGTGGATCCGGGGTTGTTCGACGAGGATGTCGCCGCTGCGGGCCGCAGGCTGGATCGGACGCCGGATCGGGCCTTCGCCGCCTACGGCCTCGCCCCTGTCGAGGTGACGCGGTTACGAACCCGATTCAGTGGCTGGCCACGCAGCTGACCGCTCCGGTTCCCGGGACGCATCCGGCGGATCATCACGGTTCGTGAGGATCGATGCCAGGGCGAGCTTTCCCGGTCAGCGGATGGTGGCTTGGCCGGGTTCGGCGGTCGCCTCGTACACGGCGATCGCTGTGCCGTCGGATCGGGTCACTACCCAGACGTGGCCGGCGTAGGTGGTTTGGTCGTAGCTCTGGCCGGGCGCGAGATCGGCGTACCAGACTCGTTTTTGCTGGTAGTCGAGCCATTGCACGGAGACGGACGCTCCGGTGGTGTTGAGGAATCGGATCGAGCTGGCGTCCCAGACCGCCTTGGCGCTGCTCTTCTCCTTTTCGGCGCCGGCGGGCAGTGCGGTGAGTTCGGGCAGTTCCGGCGCGGCCGGTGTCTCGGCGGCCGGCAACGTCGGCTCGGCGGGGGCGGCCACCGGTGCGGCCTGCGAGGGTGCCTCGTCGCGCGAGCGCCATTGGGTGATCAGCACCACCGAGGCGCCGATCACCAGGATCGCGGCCAGGACGGCAGCGAACACCAGTTCCGGTCGGGTCCGTTTGGTGGGCGGCGGCGCATACGGCAGCACATAGGCCTGGTAGGGGCCGGTGGTCTCGGGCGGCGGTTCGGAGGAGTCCGCGGGCACCTGGTCGGGCGGCTGGTACGCCTCGGGAGTGTCGGGCAGCTTCTCGGTCACGACATCGACCGTAATGGTCGCCCGCTCCATTCGGGCACATGAAACTCCGCCGTCTTCGGATCATGTCCGGGTGTGGCTCTCCAGCCCGTACTGCCGGAGTGGGCCATGGTCCGGTTTTGTCGTGTTTCGCACGGAGCCGAGCCGGGGTCGTCTCCGTTGTTCGAGCGAGGTTCGCACGGACGAATCGGCGTGCCGCGACGATGCACTGCTGCCGGGCTCAGTTCGGGGCGGTGTCGTCGAGGAAGTCGCGGTAGGTGTCGAGCACCCCGGGCGCCAGCAGTGCCCGCGGCCGGAACACCGCGGTGAGCAGGCCGAGCGTGCCGGAGTCCTCCACGGCGGGACGGGCCATCGAGTGTGCCGCGTCGAACATGGCCACGGTGACGTCGCCGCCGAGGATCCGCCGGTAGGCCGACTCGGTCTCGGCGACGTCGACGTTGCGGTCGGCGGTTCCCAGTGTCAGCAGGACGGGGACGTGCCGGCCGGCCATCGCGCGCAGGTCCGCTGTCGCGTCGGCCCGGAAGTTGCGCAGCACGAAGCCCCAGCGGTCGGCGCTCATCGGCTCGGGATCGGTCGTCCGGGCGAGATAGCGGTCGTGGTCGGCGCCGGATTCCAGCAGTTCGCGGGTGCGGTCGCTGTCCTCGATGGCGGTGCGCCGCTCATGCTCGTCAGCGCCGTGGTGGTCCAGTTCGGCTGTCAGGTTGAAGCGTCCTTGGCGTAACCAGTTCACTGCGGGGCTGACGGCCACGATCGCGTCGATGTCCGGGCGGGATCGCACCACTTTCGGCAGGACCCATCCGGCCTGGCTCGCGCCCCAGAGGACGATCGTGTCCGTCGCCAGTTTCGGCTGTGTCGCCGCCCAGTCGAGGACGTGGGCGACCTCCGCGGCGCGCTCCTGCATGTCCTGTCTCAGCCAGTTGCCGGTGGATCCGTCCACCCCGGGTTTGCTCCAGGACAGCGTGGTGAAGCCGGCGTCGGCGGCGGCTTCGAACCACGGCCGGTCCAGGCCGTCCTGTGTGGCGTCGACCGGCCCGTCCCCGTGCACGAAGACCACGAGCCCGCGGGCTGCGCCTTCCGGGTGGGCCACGACCGCTTCGAGCGTTCCGCCGGGTACGGGCACGGTGACCCGCCGCTCGGCGAAGCGGTAGGTGTTGCCGACCACCATGAGTGTGCCGATCGACAGTGCCACGGCAAGGAGGACAACGGCGACGGTAGCTATCTTTCTTCGCACGGTCGTAGCGTATGCGATAGTTGCAAGGTGGATATCAGCCTGGGCTTCACGCCTGACGAGCGCACGCGGGTGGGCGGGTTGTACTGGGAGGCGTTCGGCGCCAAACTGTCGTGCGCCTTCCGTGACGACGGCACGGGCCGGGCAGCGGTCACGGCCGCCCTGTCCGCCGATCGTTTCCTGGTCGCCCGGGACGGCGGCGACGTTCTCGGCGTGTGTGGTTTCCGTGCGGCCGGAACAGCGGCGGCGGACTGGTCGTGGCGGGCGGCGCGGTCGCGGCTGGGCTGGGTGGCGGCGGTCCGGGCAACGGTGGTTCTCGCGCCGTTGGCCGGCGGTGACGTTCCCGGTGTCCTCGTGCTGGACGGGTTGTGCGTGGCCGCGGGCCGGCGCGGCGCCGGCATCGGGTCGGCGTTGCTCACCGCGGCTCTGGACCTCGCGGCCGCACGCGGCGACCGGGCCGTCCAGCTGAGCGTGGTCGACACCAATCCCCGGGCCGAGGCTCTGTATCGGCGCCGTGGTTTCGTGATCGTCGGCCAGGGCGAGATGGGCCCGCTCGCGGACGTCTACGGTTTCCGTCGTCACCGCACCTTGCGACGCTCGCTGGAGGAACGGCCGTGTCAGTCAACGTGACGCCCGCGCCACGAACGGTGGTCGAGGCGTTCCTGCCGCTGCGGGGCGAGGTCGGCTGCGGCCTTGTCTACGACACCGCCAACGCCGTCGGGCTGCTCGACCAGCCGGTCCGGCTGACGATTCGCCGGCTGATCGCCGCGGGCGAAGTCGTACAGGAAGGTCGTGGCCGTGGTGGAATGTTGCGGCTGACCGCTTCCGGGCGGGCACGGATCGACCGCGACCGGCTGGCGCTGCGCCTGGCTCAGGCCCAGGACGCCGGGGCGGCGCCGTGGGACGGCGCCTGGCACCTGCTGTCGGTGAGCGTCGAGGAGTCCGCCCGGTCGATCCGGGACGCGTTGCGCCGGGACCTGGTCACTGCCGGGGCGGCGCTGGTGTCCACCGGGTTGTACGTCAGCCCGCACGACCTCACCCCGCTGCTGGACGCGACCGATCGGCGCCACCTCGTGCTGGCCACCACGAACCACTTGGACGTACGCGGGATCACCGACCCACTCGACCTGGCCGGGCGCCTGTGGCCGCCCGCGCCGGTGGACCGGGCCTACGACTGTCTCGCCGAGGTGCTCGCCCAGCCTCCCGCGCCGGATCCGCTCGTGCAGCAGATCCGGCTGGCCGACGCCCTGGAACGGGCCGTCCGCGGCGATCCCCTGCTGCCCCTCGAACTGCGCCCGAGCCCGTGGCGGCCGGCCGAGCTGCGCCGCCGCTGGTACGGCGTGTGGGCGTCGCTGACGGAGCGGCTCGGCGAACGGGCGCTCTACCGCGGCTGGCTGAGCTGGTGATCGCCCCACGGTGTGCCGCAGTGGACGCCTGTTTCGAGACCGGGGGGAGACCCACGGGAGATGACGGCGTCCTGCGTCATGACCACGATCGGTCCGGTCGGCAGACCAGTCACCTACCACCTCTGCCGTCACTTTCCGTGACCCTCGATGAGCGTAAAGATTTTTCGATTCCGGCGGCAGCAGCCGTGCACCGCCATCGCGTTCACAGGGAGGAACCACTTCCACCAGCACCAGAGGAGTCACATCGATGGCAGCCAACCGCAGGAAGCTCAAGCTGGGGATCGCCCTGACAGCAGTCGTGATCGTCGCTGTCGGTGTCGGCATCGGCACCGCGAACGCCGGCACCCGCGGTCCCTGGCACAGTTCCAAACCGGCCAGGACGGCTCCCAGGACGGCTCCCACGAAGGCTCTCCCCACGAAGGCCTCCCCGGCCGTCTCCTCCGCCGCGCCGAGCGCGACCTCCTCGCGGACGGCCTCCACCGCCCCGAGCGCCCCGGCGTCCCCCGTCACCTCGGCCTCGGCCTCGGCCTCGGCCACGAGCAGCGCGGCTCCGGGGAGGTGGACGCCACCGCCGGCGAACGCGACGTTCGACTACCAGATCGGCGGCGCCTACACCCCGCCCTCCGGGACGACCGTGGTCAGCCGTGACAGCGAGGCGACCCCGGCCGCCGGGATCTACGACATCTGCTACCTCAACGCCTTCCAGGCCCAGCCCGGCGCCGAGTCGTGGTGGAAGACCAACCACCCCGACCTGCTGCTGCACGACAAGAACGGCGAACTCGTCGTCGACGAGGACTGGGACGAGCTGATGCTGGACTTCTCCACCGAGGCCAAGCGCACCGCGCTGACCGGCATCGTCGGCGGCTGGATCGACCGGTGCGCCGCCAAGGGGTTCCAGGCCGTCGAGCCGGACAACCTGGATTCCTACACCCGGTCCGGGGGCCTGCTGACGCAGACCCAGGCGATCGCGTACGTCACGTCGCTGGCCTCCCGCGCACACGCGAAGGGCCTGGCCATCGGGCAGAAGAACACCGCCGAGCTGAGCAGTGCGAACGCCAGGAAGGCCGGACTCGACTTCGCGGTCGCCGAGGAGTGCGCCGACTTCGACGAGTGCGACGCCTACACCGCCTCGTACGGCGACAATGTGATCGTGATCGAGTACTCACGCAGTGGCTTCGCCAAGGCGTGCAAGGCATACGGGAGCCGCCTGTCGATCGTGCTGCGCGACGTCGACGTCACCACCCCGGGATCCGAGTCGTACGTCCATGAGGCGTGCTGACCCGCTGTCCCGATTCCGCAACGCCCCGGAGACCTCCGGCGCCCGTACAGCGCCCGGAGGTCTCCGGCATGGAGGCGAACAGGCCACGATGACCACCTCCCCCGCCCGCACCGACGAGTTCGACGACTTCGTCAACGGCCGCGGTCGCGCACTGCTGAGATTCGCCTACGTGCTCTCCGGCGACGCCCACCTGGCCGAGGACCTCGTCCAGGAGGTTCTGGCCCGGCTGCACCGGCGCTGGGACAAGATCACCGCGATGGACAACGCCGAGGCGTACGTCCGGACCTCCATCGTGCGGCAGTTCCTGTCCTGGCGCCGGCGCCGCGCGTACCGGGAGGCGGTCCTCGCCGAGGTGCCCGAACCCGCCGGACTCGACGCGCCCGAGCACCGGGTCCTGGCCCGCGACCAGATGTGGCGACTGCTGCGCGGCCTGCCACGCGCGCAACGCGCCGTACTGGTGCTGCGGTTCTACTGCGACCTGCCGGACTCCGAGATCGCCGCGCTGCTGGGCTGCGGCCAGTCCACCGTGCGCTCCCAGGCGGCCCGCGCGCTCGCCCAGATGCGAACCATGATGAGCCAGAGAGGAGCCGGTGACGATGGATGACCTGAACCGCATGATCGCCGAGAGCATGCACGACGCCGCCGGGGACGCGCCCTCCGACGCCGGGCTGCTCAGCACCGTGCACGAGCGGTCCCGCCGCTACCGCAGGCGCCGCCTGGTCACGGTCACCGCGACGGCGGCGGCCGTGGCCGTGACGGTCGCCGGCATCCCGTTCCTGACGAGGTTCGCCGGCCGGCCGGAGCCCGCCGTGCCGCCGGCCGCGTCGGCGCCCGCCCCGCCGGTGACGCCCTCCAGCCCGGTCCCCGGCCCGTCCTCGGCGTCACCGGCCGGCAGCACGCCGTCCCGGCGGACCTCGTCGGCACCGGCGGCCGGGAAGTCCACCGGCCTGACCACGGTGAACCTGATCTCCGGCTGGACGGCGCCGGTATTCCCGTACACGCTGCCGGCCACCGACGGCATGAGCGCTCCCGTGGCCTCGATGAGCGACGGCGCCGTGACGGCCTTCTTCGAGGCGACCGAACTGCGCGACCACGCCGACGTCACGATCACCGTCACCACGACGAGGCCCGCCTTCACCACCTCGGCGAAAGAAACCCCGTTCGAGGTACGGGGGCACGCCGGCACTCTGCGGACCGTCGACGTCTCGCCGGCCAAGCAGCTCACGCTCCACTGGAAGGAGTCGCCGGGCCGGTGGATCCAACTCGCCACCGACGACACCTACACCCCGGAACAGGTGGTGGCGCTCGCGGACTCCCTGACGGGCGCGAGCATCCCCGTACAGCCGCCTTTTGATCTTGATCTGAGCCCGCACGGGCTGGTCGCCGACACCGTCACCGCGTCCCGGATGGTCTTCCGGTCGCCGAGCGCGGCGCCGGGCGCCGGCGGGTTCAGCACGGTGCTGCGCAAACGGCAGCGACTCATCGCCGCCGACCGGAAGGTCGGCCGATACGACGCCGCGCTGAACCGCACGGAAGACGAGGTGACCCTGTCGATCGACGTCACCGACTGGGACGCCACACTGCAGATCACCGTCGGCAACGGTCTCACCGTCAGCATCACCGATCTGATCCGGTACGCCGAGGGCGTCCACATCCTGAACCGCTCGAACCCGGAGTGAGCCGGTTGAGGTGCGGTGATGGGTACAGGCCGGCGACGGGCAGGGCTACGCCGGCCGGTGCTGTCCGTTCATCGGTGAGTAGATCGGTGACGCGAAGGCCGTGGCCGGCCGAACGGGTGATGGCCTCGTGGTCGCATGGCCACCCTGATCGGGCGAGAGCTCACGGCGGCCCCGCACCCCTGACGGTCCCGGCCGGTCACCCCACGGTCTGCCGGCTCCCCACACGGGCGGTCGAGGATGCTCGAACGTGGTGGGCCGCCGCAGCGCTGACCGCTGCCGCGAGCAGACCGGCCGTGAGGTAGCTCAGCGTCCAGGCCTGGGCCTGCCAATACAGCCCGCTGATGCCGTAGGCCGTCAGCACCAGCGCGGCGGCACCGAACGGGACCGCGAGGCCGAGCCCGAGCGCGACCGGCGACGGCGTCCATGCCTTCGCCCCCAGCACGGTGCCACGCCGAAGGAGCAGCCATGCCGCCAGCAGGAGCAGGCCGGCCAACGCCACGAAGGGGTAGGCGTCCCGGTCTCCTCCTTCGATCACCACGTAGAGATTCTCGCGGTGTTGCGTGAGACAGTCGACCGTCGGATTCGACGGCACCCACGGGCGGCCGCACATGCCCGGCTGGCTTCCGAATCGGTCGGTGGCGATCAGCAGCTTGGTCCATGGCCATCCGAGCAGCCAGGCCAGTACACCGTGCCCGCCCCACCAGATCATGACGATCCCGGCGGCGATCCACGTTCCGGTGAGCAGGCGGCGCAGTGCCCCCGCCACGTCCCGGGCGGCGACCGGCACGTCTCGCACGACGTCGGTCACCGTGCCGAACCGTTCGATGGCCTCACGTTCGGCGGCGTCGGCGTCCAGGCCACGGTCGCGACCGTCGTCGACGGCGGCCAGCAGGTGACTCTCCGCCTCGGCCAGCATCCGGCGCCCGGCGGGCCCGGTGCCGGCCAGCCGGTCGAACATCTCGTCGAGATACTTCTCCACCGGCCCGTCGCCGGCCGAGGCCGTCATGCCCCGGCCTGCGCTGCGACGGGCCCGATCACGGCTTGCACGCTGTCGACGAACCGCCGCCACTCGCTCTGCTTGGCCGTCCGGGCGAGCCGGCCGTCGCGGGTCAATTCGTAGACCCGCCGACGTCGAGGCGTTGCCTGCTCCCATCGGCTGACCACCAGGCCGGCCCGCTCCAACCGGTGCAGTGCCGGATACACCGTGCCCTCCGGCACGTCGAAGGCACCCTTCGAACGCTCTCGCAGGGCGGTGATCACGGCGTAACCATGTGCGCTGCCCGCGTCTGCCAGAACGGCCAACAGCAGCAGATCGAGATGACCTTTGACATCCATACCTAGAGAACCTAGGCATTGGAGATCTAGGCGTCAACGCCGCCGGTCTCCGGGCCGTCGGGATCCACTCCGGCTGGCTGTCAGTGCGGTCTCACTCACGGTGGGACAGCACTGACATCCAGCCGAGCGCTCAGGAGACGTTGAACTCGTCCCTCATGACGTCGGCGACGGGCGAAGCGGGCCGCTGCCGGAGCACGCCGTCAACGGTCACGTCGACGACCTCGTCGAAGAACGCGACCAGGCCGGCGAGCGGCGATGCCTCAGGCAGCGGGTCCGGGTAGGTCCAGGCGAGGTTCTCGCCCACCGCGAACGACAGGTACGCCGCGCGGCCCTTGTACGGGCAAGCCGTCACCGTCCCGCTGGGCAGAACCTCCGCCTTGAGGTGCTCACGCGGCAGGTAGAAGCGCGGGTACAGCTTCGTCTCGAACACGAGTGTCGGGGTGTGCGACTCGGCGAGCAGCACGCCGTCCCGCTCGATGCGCACGTGCCGGCTGCTGCGCCGCGCGTCGACGCGGGAGAACGGGTCGCGTGGGTGCGCGAACACGGGCTCGTCCTCCTCCGTCCAGTCGAACGCGCCGAAGTCGAACACGACGTGACCGGTGAGGTCCGCGTCGTCCGGGCGGAACGCGGCACGCTCGCGGACATCACCCCCGACGCGTACGTCATACGCCTGGCCGGGCGTGGAGTGCACCGCGAACGGAATGCCGGGATGCAGCACCGCCACGCCGCTGTCCGGAGGGGAGTCGCGGGGTACGAGTTCGGCCCGGACATCGGCGTCCGGCACGGCGTACGTGGGCACGATGCGGCGCGGTTCCCACACCAGCAGCGCGGCACGGCTGTCGGCGACGAGCCGGCCACCGAGCCGGGCGCGGACCCATTTGCCGGTCGGCTCGTGCCGCAGCACGCCCAGCAGCCTCATCATTTCGTCACCGACGTTCAGGCTCATACCGGCGAGTCTTCCCGCCGAACCGGCGGCCCGGACGTTCTCCGTCGGATTCTCAACTCGGCACAGCGCCGTGCCGGCGACTGGTGTCAGCCGGCGATGCGCTCGCGCAGAACGCCGAGGTCGGCGTCGGACAGGCCGCCGTCGCGCAGGTACCGGGCCGAGCCGCCCCGCTCGTCGAGCCACGCGAAAACGGCCTTGATCGCCTCCGGCGGTGTGGCGGTGACCAGGTCGGTGATCGCCGGAATGAGGGGCGCACCCCAGGCTTTCAGGCGGGCCAGCATGAGTTCGGTCCACTCGCCGGCGAGATTCGTCTCACTGAGCACGTAGTCGGCGATGACGGCGCCGCGGTCCGCGCCCGCCGCGTCGAGCAGCAGGGCGACGGCCACGCCGGTGCGGTCCTTGCCGGCCGTGCAGTGCACGAGCACGCCACCGTAGGTGTCGCCGGTGGGCCTGGCGACGAGTCGTGCGACCTCGGCGAAGGTTCCGGCGGCCGAGCCGAGCATCCGGATGTACAGGTCCGCCAGTGAGGGGATGCGCGCGAAGACCTCTCGCATCGCGGCCTCGTCGAGGTCGGCCGCCGCCGGCATGCCCGTGAACGACCCCTCGAGCAGCGGCAGTTCCACCACGGTGAACCGGCGTGCCGAGCCGGTCCGGTTCGGCACGCCGGTCTTCTCGAAGTCGCTGCGGAGGTCGACGATCGTCCCGATCGGGCTCGCCGTCAGGGTGCGGATGCCGTCGTCGGTCGTGCCGGCGAGGGCGTCCGACCGGTACAGCACCCCGGTGCGGGTCGAACCGCCCGCCACGAGCGGGATGCCCCCGGTGTCCCTGGAGTTGTAGGTTCCGGCGATCATCGCGCTCACGCGACCTCCTGTTTCCCTGATGCGAAGGCGGCAGGGCGCGTCCGCGGCGCCAAACAGACCTAGTGGCGACTAAGTTAGTCGGTAGATCATGGATACGTCCAGGTCCCGCCGCCTTCCCTGGCCGCCGCCGGGAGACGTACATCTCGTAGGGTTTCGGGGTGGAAAGCTCAGAGCGGCCCCCGGACGGCGACCACCGGCTCGCCCGCGGCGACGCACGGCGAACCCGGATCCTCGCCGCCGCCACCGACGAGTTCGGCCGCAAGGGCTACGAGGGCGCCCGCATCGCCGACATCGCCCGGTCGGCAGGGGTGACGGACGCGGGAGTGCTGCACCACTTCGCCACCAAGCACGACCTCTTCATGGCCGTCGTCGAACGCCGCGAGGAGGTCTACCAGACGATCAAGCTGCCGACCGAGTCGGTGCGCGCGCTCCTCGACGAGATCATCGCGGTCGTACGCCTCGCCGCGCAGGAGCCCGACCTGCTGCGATTCCGCGTCATGCTCACCGGCGCGTCCCGCATCGAAGGTCATCCGGTGGAGGGCCGTGCCCGGCGCAACCTCGAGGCCGCGCTGGACACGCTGGTCCCCTTCGTGCGCGAGCGCATCGCCGCCGGCGAGATCGCCGAGGGAACGGATCCACAGCAGCTCGTCCTCGAACTGCTGGCACTCAACGAGGGCATCCGCGACCAGTGGTCCACGATGCCCGACCGCGTCGACTACGTCTCCGTCTTCACGGCCGCCGCCAACGGACTCTACGAGAGGGTACGCACACGGTAGCCACCCTGGCCGATCCCGCCGAGCCGCATCGGATTCCCCCGTGCCGCTAACATCGGGTCCCGTGATCGTATGGATCAACGGCACCCACGGAGCAGGCAAAACAACGACCAGCGCACTCGTGCAGCAACTGATCCCGGACTCGCGGGTGTTCGACGCCGAGAAGGTCGGCGAGACGCTGATGGACATCACGCCAGGGCTGCCCGCGACGGACAACTTCCAGCACTGGCCACCCTGGCGGCCGCTCGTGGTCGAGACCGCCCGCCGCGTCCTCGACTTCACCGGCGGCACTCTGGTGATCCCGATGACGGTCCTGGTCGAGCAATACTGGCGCGAGATCAGCGCGGGCCTCGCCCAGCACGCCATCCCGGTCAGGCATTTCGTCCTCCACGCCGACCAGGGCACGCTCCGCGGGCGCATCGAGAGCGACCATCCCGTCCCCTCACCGTTCCGCCTCAAGTACCTCAAGCCCTACGCCGAGGCTGCCCGCACCTGGCTCCACGCCGAGGCCGAAGTCATCGACACCACTGATCTCACGCCCACCGAGGCTGCGCTGCAGATCGCAGGAGCCGTCATGGCTGGACCCCGAATGATTGACACTCGCCACTAGTCATGCGGTTTTGCCGGGCCCGCAGCCTCCGTGTGCCGGCACCCACTGGCACCGCGGTCGTGGTAGCCGATCTGCCGACGCATCGACGGAACCGGCGGCCGTACCGCTTACATGCCGCCAGGAGAACGGGCAGACTCGGGCCATGTCTGAGGAAATCGAAGTCATCGGACCGGCGCCCGTGCAGAGGTTCTCGGTGCTGATCCCCAGCGGCCACGGCACACGCGGACCCGACGGCTTCGTCGAGTTCCGGTTCAAGAACCCGGTCACGCTTGGCGGGCGCCCGAGCGTCACGGTCTGGAACGAGACAACCGGAGTCACGGTCACCGGTCAGCAGCTGCGGATGGAAGGCAAGGACATCGTGATCAGGGTGCACGTCGATGCCATCGCTGAGACGACCGCCCTGTCCGTCACCGTCATCGGTTGACCAGCCCCTGCCCAGGCGGAATCGTGGTTTCCGGTTCGGCGCCCGGGCCGGCGTTCGAAGATGAGGGAAGGTAAGAGTCCCTCAGCCGACCAAGGTGTTCACCGTGCCGATCCACTGGTTCTCCGACGGCAGCGTACGAGCCGAGGTTCATATCGCGGTGGTTGTGGTCGCCGTGGTTGTCGGCATACAGTCGCTGCTGCTGCCACGTGACGCCGACCGGCGCATGGCCACGGTGACCCGGACGATCGTCCCGCGGCTGGAGGCGACCGGTGACCTGCGGGGAGCTCAGGCCAAGTTGAACGATGCGGCGGCCCGCCAGATCGCGGGTCAGCTCACCGAGGACGCAACGATCTCCGCCCCCGCGAACTGCGTTGGGTGTCACCGGGAGTGACACGATGGTGTGATGCTCTGGCCGGTCCTGCTCGACACCGCTCCCCGCGACACGGTGTAGTCACCGGGTGAACGGGTCTCGACCCGCCTGCGGTGGCTCGACCACCCCGACCTTCCCGGTGACCTGGTGTTGCGCCGGATCGTCGTGCGGGCCGGCGCGCTGCCCGGTTTCGACGGGCGGCCCTGGGCGCAACTCGTCGAGGCCGGTGACCTGCGCGCGGTCCGGGAGGGCGATCACCGGGTTGGTGACGTCACGCTCGACGGATGCCTGGGCTTCGACGCCTTTCTGGGGATCATCGGGGAGCTGCCGGCCACGGTAGGCATCGTCCGGCGGGTACGGCTGGTGCAGGACCTGCACGATCGCGGCGCTGTCGAGTGGATCCGCCGGCCCGGGGACGTGCGCCTGACCGACGTCCCCGACGCCTGCCCCACGCGCCTGTGCGACGACCCGATGCCTGACCCTCGCGACCCCGAACCGGGCGAAATGAAGATTTTCAGCCCCGAAACGTACTTTCGAGCGTTCCGTGAGCACCTGCCGGCGCAGCAGTGGCAGGCGCGCGGATTCCTCGTCGACCTGGATGTCGCCGATCCCTGCTGAACCCGTCTCGGTGGTGTCTCCCTCCAGGGCACCCGGGACCGCGGTCGTCGTGCGTTCAGCCCGCGTCCGCGTGGGCTCCTGCCGGGCAGGGTCGCCGCGGTTCAGCGGGTCGTCGCCTCGGTGCCGGGGGGCGGCTGGACTCGCTCGAACCGCACCCGGCTCAGCCAGCCCGGGTAGTCGCTGAGCACGTACAGCTCGCCGTGCACGTCGGCGCCGATCGCGGTCGGCTGGGTGGGGAACTCGCCGATCGTGGCGGTCTCGTAGCTGCCGTCGCGGTGGGGCCGCACCGCGTACACGCGAGGCGCGCAGTAGTCGCTCGCGATGTAGGTGCCCCACGCCGCGGGGGTCCGGGCGCCGCGATACACCACGCCGCCGATCACCGAGCAGCTCTCAGTGAGGAAGTGTTCGTATTCGAAGACCGGGTCGACGTACCGCACGCCCGGCCGGCACTGCCCGGCATCGAAGAGCGGGGTGCCCTCCTTGCAGGACCAGCCGAGGTTCGCCCCGCCCTGCCACGGGCGGATGTGGTTGATCTCTTCGACCAGGCCCTGACCGACGTCGCCGATCCACAGCGAGTTGTCGACCGGGTCGACGGAGAACCGCCACGGGTTGCGCAGCCCGTAGAGCCAGATCTCCGGCCGCGCGCCCGGCGTACGGATGAAGGGGTTGGTCGAGGGCACGCAGTAGGGCTTGGCCCCGCAGGCGCGGTTGACGTCGATCCGCACGATCTTGCCGAGCAGGGTGCCGAGGTCCTGACCGGCCTTGAACGGGTCGTTCGCGTGGCCGCCGTCGCCGGTGGACCAGTAGAGGTAGCCGTCGCGGCCGAATGCCACCTGTCCGCCGTTGTGGTTGCCGTACTCGGCGTGCTCCTGGGTGAGCAGCACCTGGAGGCGTTGCGGGGCGTGGAGGGGCAGCCGGGCCAGGGTCAGCGCGCCGGCCGGCAGGCTCGTGTAGGCCACGTAGAGCATCCCGGTGCGCGTGAAGTCGGGCGCCGGCGTGATGCCGAGCAGGCCCTGCTCGTTGTCCGACGCCTCGATGCGGGCGGTCAGGTCGAGCACCGGCTCGGCTGCCAGGCCGATGCCGGGGTGGTAGGCGCGGACGGTGCCGTTCTTCTCCGCGATCAGCATCCGGCCGTCCGGCAGCCCGGTGATCGCGATGGGGCGCTGCAGGCCGGAGGCCACCTGTTCGGTCACCACGGTCAGCTCGCTCAGTGGTGCCGCGCGGCTGCCGGAGGAGGCGGTGCCGGCCGCCGACACCGAGGCCGACAGCAGCGCGGATTGGGCCAGAACGAGCAAGCCGGCCAGCAGGGTGGCCGGGAGACGACGCCGTCGCGACATGTTCGGCTCCTTGAGCAGAGGGGCGGACGCGAAACGGGAGCGCTCCCACAATACATCGACACCGAGCGATATCCGCTCGCCGTTCCGCGGAAACGTGCCGCACCGCCGGTTCGCTTCTCGTCAAGGGCAGGCGACGACGGCGCGCAGGCCGGGGCAGCGCCGCCGGAGCCGGTCCGCCAGCCGCCGCTGGAGGGTCGCCTGCGCCGCCGGGCAGCCGTCGCAGGCGCCCGCCAGCCGTACGGTGACGACCCCGTCGCGCACGTCGACCAGGTCGATGCGGCCGCCGTGCGAGCGGGCGAACTCCCCCGCCGACCCGTCGAGCAGTGCGACGGCCGCCTCCCGCAACGGTTCGTCGGCGTACGCCGTACGCCCGCCGTCCGGTTCCCAGCCGGCCGGGTCGCGCAACGCGGCGTGCAGGGCGGACCGTACCCGCGGGCCGTCCTTCGCCCAGCCGTTCCCGCCGGCGAGCGTGGTCACCACCGCGCCGGGCTCCACCGAGACCGCTGCCAGGGTGCCGTCGGCGAGCAGGCGCTCCAGCGGCGCCGGAACCCGTGCGGGCACGCCGGTCAGGGGCAGCAGCCCGGCGGGGACGATCCAGCGGAGCCGGTCGGGCCGGCCGGGGCAGGGTTGCGGGTGCAGGGGCACCATCAAGGCGCCCCGGTGAGCAGGGCGGTGACCGTCCGGGCGAGGAAGGCCATCACCCACGCCAGGGCGGTCAGATAGCCGAGGGCGCAGAGCGGCCACTTCCAGCTGCCCGTCTCCCGCCGCAGGACGCCGACCGTGGCCATGCACTGCAACGCGAAGGCGAACCAGGCGAGCAGCGCCGCGATGGTCGGTGCGGTGAAGACACGCTGCCCGGCGTTCGGTCCGTCCGGATAGGTAATCGACCGCAGCGCCTGTGCCGGATTCTCGGGGTCCTCCGCGGCGGCGACCTGGCCCAGGGTGGCGACGAAGGTCTCCCGCGCCGACTGGGCCGACAGGACACCGATGTTGATCCGCCAGTCGAACCCGAGCGGTTCGAACACCGGGGCGACGAAACGGCCGACCGTGGCGGCGTAGCTGTGGTCGGTGACGTACGCCGCCACGGCGCGCTCGTCGCCCGGGTCGATGCCGTGGGCGCGCAGGTCCGCGGTGGACTGTGCCGGCAGGTTGAGCAGCAGCCAGAGGGCCAGCGTGGTGACCGCGATGATGGTGGTGCACTTGCGCAGGAACGAGCGGGCCGCGTCGCCCATGGCGATCAGCACGGACCGTACGCCCGGCAGCCGGTACGGCGGGATCTCCAGGTAGAACGGGAGCAACGTGCCGCGATTCCGGGTGATCCGCTGGAACGCCCAGGCGGTGAGCATGGCCGCCGTGGCGCCGCACACGTACATGCCGAACATGACCAGGCCCTGGACGTTGAACGGGCCGGCCCGCTCGCCGGGGTCGACCAGGAGGCCGATCAGCAGCACGTACACCGGAAGCCGGGCCGAGCAGGTCATCAGCGGGGCGGCCATCATCGTGGCCAGCCGGTCGCGGGCCGCCGGAAGCGTCCGGGTGGCCATGATGCCGGGGACCGCGCACGCGAACGAGGACAGCAGCGAGACGAAGGCGCGCCCCTCCAGGCCGGCACGGGCCATCACCCGGTCCATCAGGAACGCCGCGCGCGGCATGTAGCCGGTGCCCTCCATCAACGCGATGAGCAGGAACAGCAGCATGATCTGCGGCACGAAGACCAGGACCCCGCCGATGCCGCCGAGCACGGCGTCGCCGAGCAGGCCCGCCGCCCACGGGTTGTCGACGTGGGCCGCGACCAGGCCGGACAGCCAGGCGAAGAAGCTCTCCACGTACCCTTGCAGGGGTGCGGCCAGGCCGAAGACGGTCTGGAAGAACAGCACCATCACCGCGGCGAACACCAGCGTCCCCCACAGCGGGTGCAGCAGTACGGCGTCGATCCGCTGGGTGGTCCGGTGCCGTCCCGGCTGCCGGTAGCCGGCGAAGGAGAGCACGGATTCGATCCAGGCGTTCAGTTCCGCCGGATCCGCCGGGGGCGCGAGCACGGGCGCCGGCCACGACGCCCGGTCCGCGATGAGCTCGCGCAGGCCGTCGATGCCGCGGCCGCGGTTGCCGACGACCGCCACCGCGGGTACGCCGAGGGCCTGCCCGAACGCCTCCACGTCCAGGGCTCCCTGCCGGGCGGCCAGTTCGTCGGTGAACGTCACCACGACGGCGGTCGGCAGGCCCCGGCCGAGCAGTTGGGCGACGAACCGCAGAGACCGGTGCAGTGTGGTGGCGTCGACGACCGCGAGCACCCCGTCCGGGCGTTCACCGGTGTCGGTGCGGCCGTCCAGCACGTCCACCATGATCTGCTCGTCCGGGCTGATCGGGTCGAGGCTGTAGGCGCCCGGCAGGTCCTCGATCAGGTGGCGGCGCCCGCCGATCTCGGTGACGCCGACGTACCGGGAGACCGTCACGCCGGGATAGTTGCCGGTTTTGGCGCGCAGCCCGGTCAGGGCGTTGAAGATGCTGGTCTTGCCCGCGTTCGGGCTGCCGGCGAGCACGATGCGCGGTGTCGCGGTGGCCGTCGCGGCGGGCACGGCGCCGCCGGCGTCGTGGCAGGCGGCGCTCATCCGAGCCTGGCCAGCAGGTAGGCGGCCTCGGTCCGGCGCAGGCACACCTCGTACCCGCGGATCCGGTAGAGCACCGGATCCCGTAGTGGCGCCCGGCGTACCACTTCGACCTCGGCTCCCTCGGCGAAGCCGAGATCCCGCAGCCGGCGTGCGGTCACCGCCGGCACGCCGGGCACGATCCCTGTGATCGTGACCCGGCAGCCGGGGGCGAAATCTCCCAGCGCCTGCCTCACTCGGGGCTCCGGCCGGGAAAGGGTTTCGGATGCTGATCGCTGCACTCGGTCACCATAAGGCGAGCCTTGCCTAACCAGTGCGAATCAGGGTCTGACGGCGGCGAGGACGCGTCCAAGGTCCCGGGCCGGGCGGGCCGGCCGCCCGGCGCGTCAGACGAGGGACAGCGACGCGGACGCCGGGGTGACCGGGGACGGCAACCCCGCGACGCGGCCGCCGAGGTAGGTGTGGATCGCCGACGCGGCCGCACGCCCCTCCGCGATCGCCCACACGATCAGCGACGGCCCGCGGCGCATGTCGCCGGCGACGAACACGCCCGGCACGGCGGTCTGCCAGTCGTCGCCACAGTCGAGGGTGCCGCGCCGGTTCCGGGCCAGCCCCAGTTGGTCGAGCATCGGCGCGGGCTCCGTGCCGGCGAACCCGATCGCCAGCAGCGCCAGATCCGCGGCCTGCTCCCGCTCGGTGCCCGCAATCTCCTCCAGCGGGAACCCGCCGCCCACGGCGGATCGGACGTCCACCAGGCGTACGGCCCGCAGCCGTCCCTGCTCGTCGCCGAGGAACTCACGGACCGCGGTCGCGAACAGCCTGCTGCCACCCTCCTCGTGGGCGGTCCCGGTACGCAGGATCCACGGCCACGTCGGCCACGGGTTGTGCAGCTGGTCGCGTACCGCCGGCGGTTGTGGCGCCACCTCGATCAGGTGCGCGCTCGCCGCGCCCTGCCGGTGCGCCACCCCGAGGCAGTCGGCGGCGGTGTCGCCGCCACCCACGATGATCACGTTGCGGCCGAGCGCGTCGATCGGCGGCGCCGCGAGCCGGCCGGACACCACACGGTTGGCGCCGACCAGGTAGTCCATGGCCTGATGAATTCCGGTCAGCCCGCGTCCCGGCGTGTCCGGCAGATCCCGTGGCAGCAGCGCGCCGCCGGTCAGCAGCACGGCGTCATGGCGTTCGCGCAGTTCGTCGACGGAGACGTCCACGCCGACCGCGCACGAGGTCACGAAACGCACCCCTTCGGCGGTCAGCTGCTCGGCCCGCCGGTCGATGTGCGCCTTCTCCAGTTTGAAGTCGGGGATCCCGTACCGCATGAGGCCACCGACCGCGTCGTCGCGCTCGTAGACGGTGACCGCGTGCCCGGCCCGCGCCAGCTGCTGCGCGGCCGCCAGGCCCGCGGGCCCGGACCCCACCACCGCGACCGTACGCCCGGACGGCTCGCCGGCCGGCATCGGCGTGAGCCCCCGGTCGGTGATCCAGTTGGCGATCTCCACTTCCATCTGCTTGATGGTGACCGCTTCGTCGCCGATCCCGAGGACGCAGGATCCCTCACAGAGGGCGGGGCACAGCCGCCCGGTGAACTCGGGGAAGTTGTTTGTCGCGTGCATGACCTCGACGGCGCGTTCCCACTTGCCGGCCCGGACCAGGTCGTTGAAGTCCGGGATGAGGTTGCCGAGCGGACAGGCCTGGTGGCAGTAGGGAACTCCGCAGCCCATGCAGCGCGAGGCCTGCTCGGTGATGAGACGGTCATCGGCACGCTGATAGACATCCCGAAAGTCCTGGATGCGCACGGCAACGGGCCGGGAAGCCGGCAGTTGCCGCCGGTACTTCAGAAATCCGGTCGGGTCAGGCATGGACATACCTCCGGGTTCGGGCTCCACACGAACACGGCGGGACGACGTCGGCCCAGCCGGCGGCTCCGGCGAACCGCGCTCCGGCAAGCTAGCCCGCCGACTCGCCCCCGACACAGTGCCGTTGGTCCCGCGACCGGTGACCGGTCCACCGCTCGTCCACGGCCGAGAGGTGCCCGGAGACCGCCGCCTTCGCTACGGCTCCGTAGCGTAAGCTGCCGAAGGTGATCTCCTCCTCCCGGCCCGCCGCCGAGCGGGCCCGCCCACTGCCCGCCACCCCCGCCCGCACCCGTGGCATCGGGCGGAACCTTCCGCTCCCGCACGTCACCGGCCGGCGGCCGGCCTTCGCGGTCGTCCACGTCTACCTCGGCGGACCACGATGAACGCGCCGATCCTGGTCGTCGGCGCGTCGGGCAACCTCGGCGGCGCCGCCGCCCGGTCCCTGCTCGCCTCGGGGCAGGAGGTCCGGGTGAGCGGCACGAACCCGGCCCGGCTGAGCGAGGAGTTCCCCGGCGCCGAGACCGTCCGGCTCGACCTGCACGATCCGGCCACCTTCGCGCCCGCGCTGGCCGGTGCGAAAGGCCTGTTCCTCATCCGCCCGCCACGGATCGCCCGGGTCGGGCCCACCCTCAACGCCCTGGTGACCAGCGCCGCGCGAAGCGGGGTGGCGCACATCGTGTTCGCCTCCGTGACCGGCGCCGACACCAACCGGATCGTGCCCCATCACCGGGTCGAGACACACCTGCGCGGCGCCGGCGTGCCCTGGACGATCCTGCGCCCGGGATTCTTCGCCCAGAATCTCGCCGACGCCTACCGCGAGGACATCCGCGACCACGATCGCATCGTGCTGCCCGCCGGGCACGGCCGAGCCGCCTTCGTCGACACCCGTGACGTCGGCGACGTCGCCGCCACCGTCTTCGCCGGCCCGGAGAAGCACAACGGCCGCGGGTACACCCTCACCGGGCCGGAGGCGCTCGACTTCGATACGGTCGCCGCCCTGCTCACCGAGGCGCTCGGCCGGCGGATCCGCTACCAGCCGGCCGGAGTCACCGGTTACCTGCGGCACCTGCGCCGCGCCGGCGTCGGGTGGCCGCGTGCG
This sequence comes from Actinoplanes sp. NPDC049802, assembly GCF_040656595.1. Classification (NCBI taxonomy): domain Bacteria; kingdom Bacillati; phylum Actinomycetota; class Actinomycetes; order Micromonosporales; family Micromonosporaceae; genus Actinoplanes; species Actinoplanes sp. NPDC049802. The sequence continues at coordinate 34,076 of NZ_JBFAMR010000049.1, read as the reverse complement.
CTCGTGCAGACGATCCTGCACACCGGGCTGCGGGACGGGCAGGGCGAAGGCGTCGACCCGGCCCTGCCGGGCCTGCTCGGCCGGCCGGCCACGACCCTGGCACAGTACGTCCATGACCATCGGCGGCTGTGGACGCGGTGACCGTACGCGCGGGGCGGGCCCGTCGTGACGCGCCGGACGGACCCACGGATAGTGCGCAGCCGGGCGGCGGTGCTCGGCGCGGCACTGGAACTGCTGGCCGAGCGGGGCATCACCGCGACCACCATCGAGGCGGTCGCCGAACGATCCGGGGTCGCCAAGACGACGATCTACCGCCAGTGGGACAGCCAGGCCGCACTGGTCCTCGACGCCTTCGGCAGCGTTCTGCGGGCACCCGCCGACCCGGACACCGGAACACTGCGGGGTGACCTGCTCGAGCTGCTCACCGGCTACGCCCACGCCCTGTCCCGCAAGCCGGCCACCGGCCTGCTGTTCGCCCTGATCGACGCCGCCGAACGCGACCCCGCCTTCGCCACCCTGCACCGCCGCGAGGCCGGCAACCGGCACACGGTGATCCTGGCCGTCATCGCCCGGGGTGTCGCACGTGGAGAGCTGCCGCCCGGCACCGACCCGGCCGACGTGCTCGACCTGGTCGCCGGCCCGCTGTTTCACCGGCGTGCCGTCTCCGCCGGCACCGTCGACAGCGGCTTCGCCGAACGAGTGGTCGACCGGGTGCTCGCGGCGTACCGGTGAAGAGCCGACCACCCGGCGCCGGCCGGCGTGGTGGTGCGAGGCTGTCGGCATGGAGTTTCTGTGCTACCACCGCGACCGGCCCGGCTCGCCGGCCCTGCGCCTGGAACTGGGAGAGGCCCATTGGGCGTACATGGACGGTTTCGCGTCGCAGCTGATCGCCCGCGGTCCGACCCTGACGCCGGACGGTGAGACCGCCACCGGCAGCCTCCACATCGTGGACCTGCCCGATGCGGCCGCCGCCCGCGCGTTCGCCTTCGACGAGCCCAACTATCAGGCCGGCGTGTACCGGGACGTGCTGCTGCGGCGGTGGCGCAACGCGCTGGGCCGCACCATGTGGGACTTCCCCGCGGGTTCCGCCGAGGACAGCCGGTACCTGGTGCTCGGCTTCGGCTCAGGGCCGGCCGCCGATCTGCGCGTGCCCGAGCGGGCGAAGGATCTCATCGCGTACGGGCCACTGCTGTCCGACGACGGCACGACCTGGCTGGGCACGGCGCTGCTGACCGTCGCGCCGCATCCGGACGAGGCGTGCGCCGTCCTGACCCGAGATCGATACGATGCCGTCGAGGTGCACCCCTGGACGTTCGGCGGCCGACGGTAGCGAATGCCGGGCCATCGACGACCCCGGCGTCAGACGGTCCGCACCACCAGGTCCGGCCGCCCGCCGCTGATCGCCGCGATGCGCCCGGCCTCGGCGGTCAGGTCCTCTTCGGGTACCCGGCCCGCCTCGCCGAACAACGTGACCGTGACGCCGCTGTCCGTCTGCTCCCAGACCCCGGCCACCCGGCCTCCCGCGACCACGACAGGTGAGATCCAGCCGGCCGCTTTGCTGATCAGCGGGCGCCGGTGCGGGGCGACGACGTGTTCGTCCCTGGTGCCGGGGCCCAGGACGAACTGGTCGAACGCCGGCAGCAGCCGCACCCGCGGCGCTGGTTCGGCGGTCGCGATGTCGTCCAGATCGACGGTACGGGCGTAGGCGGCCACGCCGTCGACCGTCACCCCGGTGAGGACACCGGACCGGCTCAGGTCGCCGAACCACTTCCGCAACGACGCCTTCCTGGACGCGCCGCGGATCAGCCACTGGTCGAACGACTCCATCGTGGCCGGGCCGAACGCGCCCAGATAGGCCGGGATGACCCGCATCGCCGCCTCGTCCGGCTCCGGCAGGCCCGTCCACCCCTCGATCCACGTCGCGGGGCTGGTGAACGTCGCCCGGTTGCGGTCACCCGGCCCGTGGCACAGCAGGCCCTGCCAGGCCAGCGGTTTGAGCACCGCACCCCAGCCGGAGGAGAGCGGCCCGGTCAGCGACGCGTCGCCCGTACGCTCGAGAATCTCGCCCGCCAGTTGCTCGCGGGTGAGGACACGGCCGGGCAGGATCTCCCCGACGGCGGCGGCGATCGCGGTGATCTGCCCGGTGGTGGCGAACGTCCTCTGCCACGACCCCTTCTCCCACGTGCGGGCCGCGGCCAGCAGGCTCAGGAAGTCGGCGACGTCACCGGCCGTGAGCAGGTGCAGCGTCCCCCGCATCGCCCACACCTTGACCAGCGTCCGGCGGTCCAGGGCCGTGCCGGTCTCGCCGCCGGCCGGCGGCTCCCGGCGGACGGCGACGGCCGTCTCGGCGGCGGAGGCGACCTGGGCCTGCACACCGCACAGCCGGCCGACGACCGCCTCGGCGGAGGATCCGCCCGGCCCGTCGAGGAACTGCCGGCGCATCCGCCACGCCAGGACCTGGTCGATGGAGAACCGGCTTGACGGGGTCTGCGAGTTCACGCTCCGTACCCTATCCGGGCGCCGTCACCGACTGGCACACGGCAATCGTTGCCGCTCGCCGGGGCCGCTCTTACGGTTGTCGATAGATGCTTCGCTGCAACAGTCTGCGCCGCGAATCGCGATCGGTCCGCCCCGCACCCATGACACGGCCTCCCCCGGCCGCGTGCGCCCGCCGGCGAAGCCCTCCAAGAGCATTCTGAGGAAGGCCCGGTCCCCCATGCGCCATGCCCGTTTCCGCGCCACCGTACTGGCCGGCTCCCTGCTGTTGAGCATGGTGCTGCCGGCCTCCCCAAGCCAGGCCGCCGTCCTGGCGCCGACTCTGGCGAGCCGGATGTCCGCGGTCCAGACCGCCAAGACGATCAACTACTACCCGTCGAACGCCGGATGGACGGCGATGTGGACGAACTTCGACCCGGTCCGCATCGACGGTGACCTGGCCAGGGCGGCCGCACTCGGCGCGACGAACGTCCGCGCCATCGTCTTCCCGCAGACCTTCGGCTATCCCACCCCCACCACGGCGTACGCCCAGAAGCTCAGCCAGTTCATCGGCATCGCCGAGGCGCACGGGCTCACGGTCAAGTTGACGCTGTTCGACTGGTGGAACGGCTACTCCGACGTCGCGAACAGCATCACCTGGGCATAGGCCCTGGTGGCGCCCTACGCCGACGACCCTCGGGTGATCGCCGTCGAGGTGAAGAACGAGTTCCAGCCGTCCGACGCCGCCGCGGTCACCTGGGTGCGGCAGGTCATCCCGGCGATCCGGGGCACCGCCCCGGCCATGCCGCTCACCCTGTCGGTCGACGGCGGCACCGGCGCCGCCGGCATGACGAGCATCAGGTCGCAGCTGGCGACCACCCCGCTGGACTATTACGACTTCCACTTCTACGGCGCCTCGGAACGGTCCCTCGCCGAGATCCGGCGCGCCCAGAACGCGGTGGCGCCGGACCTGGTCGTCATCGGCGAGACCGGCGTCAGCACCCACTCCGGAACCGAAGGGGAACAGGGCGCCTACCTGGCCCGGGTGTTCCGGGCGGCCGGTGAGGCGGGGGTCGGTTCAGTGGCACCGTGGACACTCAACGACTTCTCCCCGGGTGCGATCCCGCCGAACTCGGCGGTGTCGACCATGCCCGCCCAGTACAAGTTCGGGCTCTTCCACACCGACACCAGCCCGAAGATCGGCGCCTCCGTCGTCGACGACGCCTGGACCACCGGAACCACGTCGAACAGCATCCTGAACCTGGGCTTCGAGGCCGCCGCGATCGACTCGCCGTGGCGCAACTACCAGCCGGCGGCCGGCACCGCCGTGATCACGACCGAGTCGCCGCGCACCGGCGCCAGGTCGGCACGGTTCACCGGCACCACCCGCAACGGCAGCAATCTGCCGTCGCTGCTCACGTCGCCGGTCACCCCGGTGCAGGGCGGCCAGGCGTGGCACGCGGAGGCGTACGCCCGTGGGGTGGCCGCCACCGGGATCACCGAGATCGCGCTGAGCTGGTTCGACATCAACGGCACGTGGATCGGCCAGAACACCTCCAACCGGCTGCCGACCGGCAACACCGGCTGGACCAGACTGTCCGTGGACGCGACCGCCCCGGCGGGCGCCGCGAGCGTCCAACTGCACCTCAAGTGCGGCGACAACACCGGCACCGTCTACTACGACGACGTCGCCATCTCCTGACAGCGGAAGCGGGACGAACGCGGCGAGGACACCGTCACCCCAAGGGTTGGACGGTGTCCTGCCGGGTGTTCAGGATCGGGGCGCACCGGCGGGACCCGATGGTGCCGGGCACCGGGCCGGACTCGCCCACCGGGGAGCCCGCCAGTCCTCGGCGAAGGCCCGGCCCGTTCGCAGGCTCCGGGCGCCCGCAAGCAGATCACCGACGAGCAGCTCAAGGCACAAGCCGTCAGCCGGGCGTGGTCCGGTGGCGCTGGTAGTGGCGTGCGGCCTTGGCCCGGCTGCCGCAGGCCTCCATGGAGCACCAGCGGCGGGTGCCGTTGCGGGAGGTGTCGAAGAAGTACAGCACGCAGGCGGGGTGGGCGCAGCGCCGGATCCGGGTGGGGTCCTGGCGCAGCAGGCCGAGGTAGTTGCGGACGGCGTGCCAGGCCGGGGACCAGGCAGGGTCGATGTCGGCATCCTCTCGCACGGTGCCGTGGTGCAGCGTGTATCGGACGACCCCGTGCGACAGGACCGTGTTGAGTTGCTGGTCGGCGTGCTCGCCGGGTTGTTCCAGGGCGCTGCGCAGCGCCGCCCGGGCCTGCCGCAGTGGTGCGGCGACGGTGGCCTGGTCGCCGGCCAGTTGCTGCTCATCCAGCCAGGCCCGCAGTTGACCGGGCTCGTCGAAGAGGTCGATCGTGCGGCCGTGGTCGGCCCATCGGGTATTCACCAGATCCAGGGACAGGGGTTCACCGGCCAGCGGTCGTGACATCACCCACCCACCTTACCCCCGTAACGCCGTTGACAGGTGAGACGACGCCCGCCATGCTTCTAACCACTGAACAGCCTCACAGTGGTTAGAACTGAGGTGCCGGACAGTGCTCGGTCGTCGACACGACGTCTCGCGGCGCCCCGGCACCGGTCACCACCCGAGATCCCGGCGGCCGGCCGCCGCCGCCGGCAAGGAAGAAGGAGCAGTTGATGACCGACACCGCACCAGCCGGCACCGGCACACGTGCCGTGCACCACCGCACCGCCACGATCAGCGGCCGGACCGTGTTCTACCGCGAGGCGGGCGACCCGTCCGCACCCACGCTGGTGCTGCTGCACGGTTTCCCCACCTCGTCACACATGTTCCGGCGGCTGATCGTCGAGCTCGCCGACGCCTACCACCTCATCGCCCCCGACCACATCGGCTTCGGCTACTCCGACGCACCCGCGGTCAGCGACTTCGACTACTCCTTCGACAACCTCACCGCCGTCACCCTGGGCCTGCTCGACCATCTGGGCCTGGACCGCTTCGCCCTCTACCTCCAGGACTACGGCGCCCCCATCGGGTTGCGGATCGCCTCGCGCCAACCGCGGCGGGTCACCGCGCTGATCGTGCAGTCCGGCAACGCCTACACCGAAGGCTTCACCCCGTTCTGGGACGTGCTGTTCGCCCACGCCAAGGACCGTGCCGCGAACGAGGCCGCCGTCCGCCGACTCCTCGAACCCGAGGCCACCCGGTGGCAGTACACCCACGGCGTGCCCCCCGACCGCCTCGACCGGCTCACCCCCGACACCTGGACCCTCGACCAGAGCCTGCTGGAGCGGCCCGGCAATGCCGAGGTCCAGCTGCAACTGTTCTTCGACTACCAGTACAACCTCGACGCGTACCCCGCCTTCCAGCAGTATCTGCGCGCCCACCGCCCGCCGACCCTGATCGCCTGGGGCGAGCACGACGAGATCTTCGGCGCCGACGGCGCCCGCGCGTTCACCCGTGACCTGCCCGACGCCGAACTGCACCTGCTAGACGCCGGGCACTTCGCCCTGGAAACCCATGGCGACGAGATCGCCGCCCTCATCCGTGACTTCCTCAGCCGCACCCTGACCTGAGAGCCCGTGCGCCCGGGCGGACCAGCGCCGCCCGGGCGCACGGGATCCGCGCCGCACCGAAAGGGACTCCGACCATGCCGCACCGGTATCTCCAGCGACTGACGACGGCATCGGTCGCCGCAGCGCAACAGCAGTACGGCAGCCGGGCCGCCGTCGACCGCATGGTCGCCGGCGTGGACACCGGCGCCCTGCTCGGCGCCGGCGAAGCCGCGTTCATCGCCGCCCGCGACGGCTTCTACCTCGCCACCGTCAACACCGACGGCTGGCCCTACCTGCAGTACCGCGGCGGCCCACCCGGCTTCCTGCACCTGCTCGACCCGGTCGGCGAGCACAGCGTCCTGGCTTGGGCCGACGTACGCGGCAACCGCCAGTACCTGTCGGTCGGCAACCTGCGCTCCTCACCCCGGGTGTCGTTGTTCCTCATGGACTACGCCCACCGCCGGCGGCTGAAGATCCTCGGCACAGCGGCCGTCACCGACATCCGCGACGGCGTCCCGGCGCACCTCGCCGACCGGCTCGGCACCCACACCACGACAGGCACGGTGGAACGGCTCATCACCGTCGACGTCCACAGCTACGACTGGAACTGCCCGCAACACATCACCCCGCGCTGGAGCGAACCCGAACTGCACGGCGCCCTGGCACCGGTCCGCGAACGACTCGACCGGCTACAGGCAGAGAACGACCATCTGCGGAGCCTGGTACGCCGCGACCACCCCGAGCGGCAGCCGGTCCAGAAGACCCGATGACAGCAACCGGCACGGCTCGCCGACCCCCGCTCGACACCCGAACCCATTGACCTTTTCGGTTACCGTGTCGAGATGCCAATCAGCCCTGATTCCGGTGACGATATCCGTGTCGAGATCGTCCTCAAGGGCGACGAATCCGGCGAATCCTACAATGAACTGCGTAAATGGCTGCGCGGCGATGAGGATCTCGCCGGCGTACGCGTGGACGCCGTCACCGCGGCTCCCGCACCGGGCCGGATGGCGGGCGGCGCGGTCGAGGCGCTGATCGCGACGGTCGCCGATCCCGGCCTGCTCGGGGCGCTGTTCGGGGCGCTGGGCGGGTGGGCCGCCGCACGGGCGTCCACCAGGCGCACCAGGATCCGGGTGCGGGTCGGCGAGCGTGAGGTCGAGGTGGAGGGGCCCGCGCTGCGGGATCCCGAAGATGTGGCACGCCGCCTGCGGGCGGAACTGGGCGAGGCGCCGTGACATGCGGCTGCCGGATTTCGAACGATCACGGGCGGTGCTCATCGGCACGGCCCGCTATGACCGGGATTCCCTGCCGGATCTGCCGGCGGTAGCCAACAATGTCGCCGCATTGCGGAAACGGCTGACCGATCCGGCCCTGTCCGGTTTCCGGGGCGCGCAATGCGTGAGCAAAGTGAACCCCCGGTTTCCGGGCCAGGTGCTGGATCCGGTGCGGGAGGCCGCCGGGCAGGCCGAGGATCTGCTGTTCGTGTATTTCGCCGGGCACGGCCTGCTGGACCGCGGCAGCGAACTCTATCTGGGCGTGCGGGGCTCCCACGAGGAGCGCGCGGAGACGAGTGTGCGGTTCGCCCAGTTCGCCGATGCGATTCTGGACAGCCCCGCCACATCGAAGATCGTCGTCCTGGACTGCTGTTACAGCGGTCGCGCCATGCGGCATCTGCACATGGCCGACGACCGGCTGGTCGCCCGGGCCACCGCGCAACTGAACATCGACGGCCTCTACGTGCTGACGTCGAGTTCGGCCACCAAGATGTCGCTGGCGCCGGAGGGCGACGAGTTCACCGCCTTCACCGGGCGGCTGCTGGAGTTCATCGACACCGGAGTGCCCGGCCCGCAGGAACTGCTCACCATGCAGACCCTGTACGCGGCGGTCCGTGACGAGATGCAGCGCCGCCGGCTGCCCCGCCCCCAGCAGCAGGGCGGCAACTTCGCGGGCGAGGCGGCCCTGGTCCGTAACCGTGCCTACGTCCGGCCCGCGGACGGCGTACCCCTGGACGGTTTCGAGGAGGCCGGGGAGGACGACGCCGGCGGGGAGCAACTGCCCGGCCCCCGCGGGATCCCGCTGGTGTGGCGGAGGTCCGTGGGTGGCGGGTTGTGCCTGGCGGTGCTCGCCGCGACGGCGAGCGCGGCGGCCGGCCCGCAGGCTCTGGCGCGATGTGCGGCGCCGACCGCGATCCGGATGCTGGTGCCGCTGGACACGGTGGAGATGTTCACCGACATCACCGACTCCTACGAGTACGCCACGCGCGGCGCCGGCGACTGCCAGCGGATCCGGGTCAGCGTGTCCGGCGCGTCCCGGGACGACGTCGCGCGGGCGTTCGCCCTGTCCTGGCGTACCCCGCCGGGGGCGTCCGCAAGGGATCGGCGGCTGCTGCACCGCATCGGGCTGCCCCCGGACGTGTGGGTCGCCGACCTCGGCCCGGACATGGCGGCGGTGCAGTCCACTCTGGCGGGCACTCCCGGCGCCAGGGTGCGGATCCCGGACGGTCCGGAGCAGTGGTCGCTGGCCGAGTCACCGGTCGTGCTGGCCGAACAGGGTGAGCCCGGCGGCATCCCGCTGGCGGACCGGGCCGCGCCCTGGGCCGAGCACGTCACCGGTACGGTACGGCCCGACCCGGACACCACGACGGTCGGCAGGCTGGTCAACGCGTTCCTGTTTCCGCCGGGGCAGCAGGCGGCCGTCGCCCGTGCCGAGGTGCAGTTGCCGTTGGACGCCGCCGCGGCCGCCGCCGGGCAGGGCGCCGGGCCGCCGGATGTCACCGCGCTGCTGTGCCGTCCGCGGGGCGTCCGGGTGATCGTCGCGGAGTGGCAGCTGGTCCGGCACAATCTGCATCGGGGCGACGGCGGCCGGTGCGGCGGGGTGTGGAACACCTGGTATCCGGCGGACACCGGCTGGCTGGACTTTCCGATGACGCAGCCGGTGTGGGCCCACCCGCAGAGCGATCGGGTCCGGCGTGCCGCCGGCCGGCTCACCGCCTGGCTGCGGTCGGCGGCCGGTGGCCGGGTGCTCGCCGACAACGGTCTGCGGCCCCGCGGCGCCGTCCTGGAAGCCGGCCTCATCAGCGCGAACGGGGCACTCCGGGCCTGGCACGCGCGACAGGCCTACGCCACCAGTGCGGCGAACCTGGAGCGGGCGGAGCAGGCGTACGCGGCGGCCAGGATTCCGGCGACCGTCCTCGTCGCGGTCGACGGATCGGGTTCGATGACGGCGAGCCGCGGCGGACGGACCCGGTTCGGCGCCGCGCTCGACGGGATCACGGCGGCGGTCGGCACGATGGGCCGGCACGACCGTTTCGGCCTGTTCATCTTCTCGACGGCGCTCGACGGCGGCATCGCCGAGGTCACCGGCGACGCCCGGACCGCCACCGAACGGGCCCGCGGATACCGTCCGGCCGGCGGCACTCCGCTTCATCTGGCGGTGGATCACGGGGTCCGGAAGCTGCGCGACGGAGGCGGCGCCGGCGGCCGTCATCGCATCCTCGTGGTCCTGACCGACGGTGAGGACACCACCGGCCACCCGCTGCCCGAGCTCGGTGACGACCCGGTCCGGGTCGTCATCGTGAACGTGGGCGTGCCGGGTTGTCCCGACGCCGAACTGTCGGCCCTGACGAAGACGCACGGCGACTGCATCGGTGTGCCGTCCGATCTGGTCGACGTCCGGGTCGCCGAACAGATCGGGCGGCTGTGGCAGAAGGAGGCGACATGACGAGCGCCGGAAGGCGGCGTGCCCTGCTGGCCGGCGCGGTCTTCGTGGCCGGCGCGCTGGCCGGCGCCGCGATCTTGACGGCCGTGGACCGGTGGCGTGGCGGGCCGCCGGCCGAACTGGTGATCGTCAGTGGGGTCGAGGACGGTGAAGGCGCGGCCCGGCAGACCCTCATCGACCTGTGGAACCGGACGCATCCCGACCGGCCGGCCAGGATTCACCTGGTGGCGGGCAGCGCCGACGAACAGCACGACGCGATGGTCCGGTTCGCCAGGGGTGAGGTGGCCGTCGAAGCCGACATCCTCAATCTCGACGTGACAGCGGTCGCCGAGTTCGCGGAGTTCCGGTACATCGCCGAGTGGCCCGCCACCGACACGCCCCGGGAACTGCTCGGCACCCTGCTGCGCAAGCCCCGCGAGAGCTGCTACTACGGCGGCAGGCTGTGGAGCCTGCCGTTCAACACCGACGCGGGAGTGCTGTTCGCCCAGCGCCGCCTTCTCGGTCAGCAGACACCGACCGCGCCCACCGCCTACACCTGGGACGACATCGTGGCCCGCGGCCAGGGGCTGCCGGCGAAGGACGACAAACCCACTGCCGCGTACGCCGGTCAGCTCCAGGACTACGAGGGCCTGACCGTGAACACACTGGAGGCGCTCTGGGCGGTCGAGAAGGAGCGGACCGGGGCGGTGGCGGCCACACCGCTGGGCGTGTCGACCGACCCGGCGATCTGGTCGGAGGCGGTGAACCGCCTGTTCGGCCCGCCCGGCCGCGGCCGCGTGGTCGACGCGCGATCGACCGCCTACCAGGAGGCCGACACCATCGCGGCGTTCCTGGACGACCAGATCCTGTTCATGCGGAACTGGCCGGTGGCCTACCGGTCGCTGGTCGAGGGCAGCGATCTGCGGGCCTCGGCCGCGGCCGGGGAGATCGGGATGACGCCGCTGCCCGGCCCGGCCGTCCTCGGTGGCCAGAACCTGGCCGTGGTGGCCGGTTCCCGCCACGCCGACGACGCCCGCGACCTGATCGAGTTCCTGGCGTCCGAGCCGTCCCAGCGGCTGCTGATGCAGGTCGGCGGTTACGCGGCGGCGACCAGCGCCACCTACGACCGGGCCGAGATCAGAGCCACTCATCCGTACGCCGAGACGGTGCGGACGGCGGTGCTGGACAGCCGGCAGCGGCCGGCCACGCCGTACTATCCGCGGTTCAGCGAGGAGATCCGCAACGTGGTGGCCGAGATCCGCGCGGACGGCGGCAAGGTGCCCGCCGATCTGGAGCGACGGCTGCGGGACGCGTCGGAGGGCCGGCTGCCGCCACGCTGAGTCACGGGCCTTGGGGCCTGACGAGTCGATCCGTCCGGCACCGTGAGACCGGGCGAACCGGGTAGGGGCGGCCGGCCCTACCCGGCCTCTCGGCGACCGTCCTAGCGTCGGGTCCGGAGGTGATCGCATGCTCGTCTCTTCCGCCCGGCCGGTCGTCGCCGGGGTCAGCGGATCCCCGTCCAGTACGCGTGCCGTCGAGGTGGCAGCCCGGGAAGCCGCCGCCCGTGGGCTCCCGCTCCGCCTGGTGCACACGGTCACCTTCCGGCCCGGTGTGGTCGATCAGCCGGGATTCGCCGGTGATCTGCTGCGGCGGGCCCGGGCCGTCGCCACCGCCGTCGAACCGGGACTGTGGATCAGCGCCGAGCTCATCGAGGGCCATCCGGTGACCGGCCTGCTGCGCCTGTCCCGGCAGTCGTCCCTGACCGTGATCGGCGACGGCGATCTCGCCCGGCACGAGTGTCTGCCGAGGGAGTCCACCGCGGTGCAGGTGGCGGCCCGCGCGGACGGCACCGTCCTGGTCACCCGGGCGGCGCCCACGCCGGACGGACCGGTGATCGTCGGCGTCGACGCGGCCTCGGTCTCCACGCCCGCTCTGGAGTTCGCGTTCGCGGCCGCCGCCCCGCGGCACGCCCTTCTGCGGCTCATCCATGTCGGCGAGGTCCCGGACCGCGCGCACGTCCTGACGGACGTGATCCGATCACGAGCGATGGCGTACGGCATACCCGCCCGCCTCGACACCCTGACCGGCGATCCGGCCGACGTCCTGCGTCACGAGTCTGAGGAGGCGGCCCTGGTCGTCGTCGGCGCTCGCGGGGATCGGCCGCACCAGCGGCTGCTCGGATCGGTGGCACAGACGCTGCTGCACCAGGCCGGCAGCCCGCTGGCCATCATCCGCCGTCCCCGGCCGCATCTGCGGACTCGCATCTCCGCCAGGTTCGCCCGGTCCGGCGCGGCGGTGGCCCGCTGGGCGTGACGGGTCGCGGGTGCCCGGCCCGGAGCCGGGTCACGAGCCGGAACGGTCCGGCCGCGCGGCGCTCTGCCGCACGACCGGACCGTTGTGGACGACCGCGCCCGGTGTGGGTCAGCTCGGGAACGAGTCGGGGTCGACGTCGGACGACGTGGCGTTGCCGCCCAGCACTTCCTTGAGGCTGACCTCCCAGATCGTGTACTGGCGGGAGGTGGTGGTGAACTTGAAGCTGGAGTCGAACTTGGTGAACTGGCAGTTGCGGGTGAAGCGCTTGCCGTCCCAGTCGGTTCCGGCGGCCAGGTAGACCTGGTAGGTGCCGTCCTTGATGCGGCCGGTCGTGACCTTCTTCCCACCCCGGACGTAGACGGCGACGGACGGCTTCTTGGAGCCCGCCTTCACCAGCTTGACCACGGTGTCCACCGAGTTGCCGTTGTCGACCTTGAACTGGCCGCTGCCGCCGGTGGTCCGGGTCAGGTAGCTGCCGTTGGCCTTGCGGCGGTTCTGATCCTTGACGGCCGCCGGGACGAACGAGCCGAACTTGTACTTCGCGACCGGGTCGGCGGCGGCGAGCGCGGTGATCGCGGTCCGGAGGTCCGTCGCGGCGTCGGCCCGGCCCAGCGCGGCGCTGGCGGCGCCGCCGGTGCAGACGCTGCGGCCGGCCGCGGACCCGGACAGCGAGGTCAGCTCGCTCTCCAGGGAGGACAGCGCGGAGACGAGGTCGCTGTGCGCGGTGCCGGCGGTGGCCGGCGCCGTCAGCGCGGACAGCGCGGACGTCTGGGTGCTGACCTTCTCGGCCAGGGCCTCGGCCGCGGTGGCCACGGCGGTGGGCGTGGTGGCTCGCTGGAGGGCGCCGACGGCGGCGGCCAGTTCCTTGTCGGCCGCGGTGAGCGAACTCTGGTAGGCGGCCGGATCGAGCGGCGGCGCCGAGGTGACGCTCTCGGCGAGCGGCTCGGTCGTCGGGGTGGTGGCGCCCGTGGTGCTGCCGTTGCTGGTCGTCTCGGCGTCGTCGCCCTTGAACAGGCCCGGCACCAGGAGGATGACGCTGAGCAGGGCGAGGGCCACGGCGACGGCGACGATCCGGGCGCGCGGGCCGAACCGTTGCGGGGCGGGCGCGGCGAAGCCGGGCGGCGGCGGCCCGGGGTGTCCGGGCGGCCCGTACTGCGGGGCGAACCCGGGCGGCGGGGCGGGCGCGGCGAAACCGGGCGGCGGCGGCCCGGGATGTCCGGGCGGCCCGTACTGCGGGTAGGCGCCGGTGCCCGGGAACGCCCCGGCCGGCAGCACCCGGACGGCCACGGAAACGGTCCTCGTGGAAGCCGCGCCGGTGCCCGGGTCCGTCCAGGGCAGATCAACGTTCAGAACCATGCCGTCGCGAGCGCCCGGCGGAAAATAGACCATGACGGGCGTACCGCCCGACGGCGCCGCGATCGGCCTCGTCGCGCCGCTCGCGGCCTCCGCCGCGCTCAGCTCGACGACGACATCCGCGGGCCCGCCGGCGAAGCCACCCCCCGAATTCGAATCCATTTCTAGAGTATTGAGAGGTTGCTTCCGGAAGTCCATCGACAAAATCGCCGTCGTCCGTCACGCGGCCCTCCAGAAGCGGTGTCACCTGCGGCGATGCCGTGGCAAGGGCGCCGACCCGTGTCGTCATGATCACTTGGGCGGGCCCCGCCCGCGGCGACGCGGGATCAGGCTCCCACGGTGGCGCCGGCCGGCCGATGCCGCAGGTGAGGGCCGGGACGCTGCCGGCGGCCAGGCGGGTTCGCGCCCGGCCGACCGGGGACGAGCCGCGCAGGCGAGCCGGGGCGGGTGCTCATCGCATCGGTCGGCGCCAGGGCGAGCCGGGCCACGGCGGACATACGGGGCCGATGCCACGCGCGCCGCCGGGCACGACCACGGGCGCTCCGGTGACGCGGCGGCTCAGTGCGGATTCCGGAACAGATCGCGTACCGCCTTGCGGTTGATCTTTCCGACGCTGGTCAGGGGCACCGCGTCGAGGACGGCGACCTCGCGGGGGTACTTGTACTTCGCCATCCGGCCCCGGGCGAACTCGACCAGCTCCGCACCGGTCGCCTGCTGTCCCGGCGCCAGCTGGACGACCGCGACGACCTCCTCGCCGGTCTGCGCGTCCGGTCTGCCGACACAGGCCGCGATCTGGACGGCCGGATGTTCGAGCAGCACGTCCTCCACATCGCGGGGGAACACGTTGAAGCCGCCCCGGATGATCAGGTCCTTCATCCGGTCGACGACGTAGAGATAGCCGTCCTCGTCGAGCCGGCCGACGTCGCCGGTGTGCAGCCGGCCGTCCCGGACGGTCTGCGCGGTCAGCTCCGGGTCGTTCCAGTAGCCGAGCATCACCCCGGGCCCGCGTACGCAGATCTCGCCGTCCGCACCCGCCGGGACCTCGTTGCCGTCGGGGTCGAGGATCGACACCTCGGCGTGCGGCAGCGGCTTTCCGACACTGCCGGGGCGATGCTCGGTGAGCGTCTCCGCGGAGATCACCGCGCTGGACTCGGTGCAGCCGTAACCCTGCAGGACGGTCACGCCGAACGCCTTCTCGGCCGCCGCCCGGATCGCCGGCGGCAGGGTGGCCCCGCCCGAGCCGAACGACTGCAACGACGACAGGTCGTACTTCTCCAGCGGCTGGGCGAGCAGCATCTGCAGCATGGTGGGCACGACCGGGCTGGTCTCCAGGCGGTGCTCGGCGACCAGTTCCAGCCAGCCGACCGGGTCGAACCAGCGTTGCAGCACCGAGACGATGCGGCGTTCGGAGTGCAGGCCACCGATCGAGACGATCAGCCCGTACGCGTGGGACAGCGGCAACGGCAACAGCGCCCGCGTGGACGTGCCGGACCGGTTGACCAGGTCGATGCCGCGGCCGGACTCCCACAGCCCCCGGTGGCTGAGCATGACCCCTTTGGCGCGGCCGGTCGTGCCGCCGGTGTAGAGCAGCGCCGCCATGTCGTCGTCGGCGCGCGGCTCGATCCCGCCCGGCTCGCCGGCTTCCAGGTCGGCGTAGTTCTTCCCGACGACGAACGGGGCGATGTCCAGCCCGTCGGCGGCGGCCCGGAACAGGGCGGTCAGCTCCGGGCTGACGATCGCCGCGGTGGCGCCGGAGTCGGTGAGGATGTGCCGCAGTTCGGCCTCGCTCTGCAGGAAGATCACCGGGGTCACCACGGCGCCGGCCCGCCAGATCGCCCGGTAGGAGATGAACACCTCGGGCGTGTTCATGGTCATCACGACCACCCGGTCGCCGGGCCGGACGCCGTGCGCCCGCAGGCCGGCCGCGACCACCGTCGACCGGTGGTGGATCTCGCCGGAGGTCAGCCACCGGCCCTCGAAGAACAGCGACTCGTAGTCGCCGTGACGCTGAAAGGCCTCCTCGGCCAGGACGGCGAGGTGGTGCCCGGTCATCGTGCCGCCTCCATCGCGAGCCGGGCCACCTCGTCGAAGGCGGCCACGTCGTCACCGAGCAGGAACCGGTCCACCTTGGCCCGCCGCCAGTACAGGTGGGCGTCGTGTTCCCAGGTGAAGCCGATGCCGCCGTGCACCTGGATCACCGTCTCGGCGGCGTTCTCCAGGGTGGTGGCCGCGGCGGCCTTCGCGGCGGCCGCGGCCAAGGGCAGCTCGCCGGGAGAGTGGTCGGCGGCCCACGCGGCCCACCAGACCAGCGACCGGAGTTGTTCCACCTGGACGTACACGTCGACGAGCATGTGCTTGATCGCCTGGTAGGAGCCGATCGGACGGCCGAACGCCCGCCGCTGACCGGCGTAGTCGACGCCCATCTCCAGAAGCCGGCCGGCGGCGCCCAGGCTCTCCGCGGCCAGGACGGTACGGCCGACACGTTCGGCCTTCTGCCAGCGGTCGCTCGCGTCGCGTACCAGAACGGTGGTGCCGTCGAGGGTGACGTCGCCGAGACCGCGAGTGGCGTCGATGGGCGGGCGGGCGGTCACCTCGCCCGGCCCGCAGATCAGTGCGCCGTCACGCAGGGCGAGGAAGGTGTCGGCGCCGACCGCGTCCAGGACGGGGCCGCTGTCGTCGACGACGGCGACGGCGAGGCTGCCGTCGGCGAGGCCGGTCAGCCGGTCCCGGTCACCGTCCAGGAGCACGGCGGCCCGCGCGAAGGTCACCAGCGACGGGCCGGCGAGCACCCGCCCGGCCTGCTCCGCGACGACGGCCAGGTGCAGGACGCTGCCGCCTCCCCCGCCGGCGTTCTCCGGCACGGTGATCGCGGCGAAGCCGCTCTTGAGGAGTTCGGCGCGGCCCGGCTGGGCGGCGGCGCCGTCGTCGAGGGCGGCCCGCGCCGCCGCCGGGGAGGCCGAGGCGGACAGGAACTCACCGGCGGCGGCGGCCAGGTCGAGGTGCTCGCGGTCCAGGTCGAAGTTCACGTCAGGCTCTCCTTGAAGGTGACTCCCTTGTCGGCGCGGGGCTCGGCGGGCAGGCCCAGCACCCGCTCGCCGATGATGTTGCGCAGCACCTGGTCGCTGCCGCCGGCGATGGCGATGCCGGGCAGCGCCGCCTGCATGGTCTGCCAGTCGCCGTCGCCGTCGCGGGTCGCCGCGACGCGGGCGCCGTCGCCGAGCACCCGCACCGCCAGGTCGGTGAGGTCGCGGGCCGCCCGGGTGCCGCTGAGCTTGCCGGCGGACGCCTCCGGGCCGGGGAGTTCGCCGCGGCTGAGTCTCGACAGCTGCCGGTAGCCGGTGTAGCGGGCGCCGAGCGCGGCGACGAGACCGCGGCCGAGCTGCTGGCGGGCCAGCACCTGCCGGTCGGTGGGCAGGGTGCCGAGGTGCGCGGCGACATGCCGGGCCACCGTCTCCGGTTTGGGGCCGATGGCGGTGCCGCCGCCGCCGAGCGAGAGGCGCTCGTTCATGAGGGTGGTCAGCGCGACGGTCCAGCCGGCGCCGACGTCGCCGAGCCGTTCGGTGTCGGGGATGCGTACGTCGTCGAAGAACACCTCGTTGAAGTGGGATTCGCCGTTCATCTGCCGCAGCGGCCGGACGGTGACGCCGGGCGCCTTCATGTCGACGACGAACATCGTGAGCCCGCGATGTTTGGGCACGTCCGGGTCGGTACGCGTGAGCAGGATCCCGTAGTCGGCGAGGTGGGCGAGGGTGGTCCACACCTTCTGCCCGCTGATCCGCCAGTCCCCGCCGTCGTCGCGGACCGCCCGGGTGCGCAGCGCGGCCAGGTCGCTGCCGGCGGCCGGTTCGCTGAACAGCTGGCACCACAGGTCGTCGGCCCGCAGCAGCCGCCGCAGGTAGCGCCGCTTCTGATCGTCGCTGCCGTGCATGATCACGGTCGGCCCGCACATGCCGATGCCGATCAGGTTGATCAGGGGACGCAGCCCGAGCCGGGCCATCTCCTGGTCGACGATCGCCTGCCGCATCGGGGCGCCACCGCGTCCCCCGGCCTCGACCGGCCAGGTGACGCCGACGAATCCGGCGTCGTAGAGGACGGCCTGCCACTGCCGCGGGTCCTCGGCCGGAGGGTGCTGTTCCAGGAAGGCGCGCACCTCGGCACGCCAGGCCGCCTCGTCGGGGGTGTCGTCGAAATCCATGCTGGTCCCTTCCGGTCACCGGATGCGCGGCCGCCGCAGCGGCCTCAACTGCCTGTCGCCGAACGCCACGACCGCCTCGGTGCGGCGGCCGGGTTGCGGACCAGCACGATCGGCTGGCCGTCCTTGGGGTACGGCAGCGCGTGGTGGTCGATCGGCGGGACGTACCCGGGATCGACGGTCCAGTGGTACTCGCGCAGCAGCCGGTGCATGATCGCCTTCACTTCGAGGCCGCCGAAATGCAGGCCGATGCACTTGTGCACGCCACCGCCGAACGGCTCCCAGGCGAACCGGTGCGAGCGGTCCTCCCGGCGGCCGGGGCCGAAGCGTTCCGGGTCGAAGGTCTCCGGGTCGGTCCAGTACTCCTTCATGAGATGGGTGAACTGGATGCCGACCGCGCACGGGGTGTCGGCGGGGATGCGCACGCCCTGCACCACGGTGTCCTTGACGGTGTGGCGGACCAGCACCGGCACCGGCGCGCGCAGCCGCAGCGCCTCCCGCATGACCAGGTCGATCGAGACGAGCGACTCCAGCTCGGCGCGGTCCGGGGCGGGCCCGAGCGCGAGCGCCTCGGCCCGGCAACGGTCCTGCCAGTACGGATGCTGGCCGAGGTACTGCAGCATCGTGGTGGCGGTGATGGTCGACGTGTCGTGCGCGGCCATCATCAGGAAGATCATGTGGTTGACGACGTCGTCGTCGGAGAACCGCTGGCCGTCCTCGGTCTCGATGTGGCAGAGCACCGAGAAGATGTCGTCGCCGGCCGTGGCCCGTCTGGCGGGCAGGTAGCCGCGCAGGAATCGCTCCAGCACCCGCCGGCCGCGGTAGGCGCGGCCCCAGCGGGTGAACGGCACGTCGGCGCGGACGATCCCGGCGGCGGCCTGCACGCAGGCGATGAAGGCCCGGTTGATCCGCTCCATCTCGGCTCTGCTCGTGTCGTGGGCGCCGCCCATGAACAGGTCGGCGGCGATGTCGAGGGTGAGCCGCTTGAGCCGCCGGTAGGCCGGCACCCGCTCGCCGGTCTCCCAGCTCGCCGTGGCCTGTGCGATGGCCGGATGCAGCCGGCGGGTGTAGCCGTCCAGCCGGTCCCGGGTGAACGCCTCCTGCATGATCCGGCGGTGGCCGTGGTGGTCGTCGAAGTCGAGGAGCATGAGACCGCGGTGGAAGAACGGGCCGACCAGCCGCGACCAGGCGGGCCCGTTGGCGAACGCCTTGTCCCGGTTCTGCAGCGCCTCGCCGCAGGCGTCCGGGCCGAGCAGCATGACCGAGCGCCGGCCGAGCAGGTAGGACGGGGCGACCGGCCCGTAGTGCTCCCAGTGGCGCCGGTAGAGCCGCACCGGGTCGCGCTGGTAGGCGAACAGATTGCCGATCCACGGCAGGCCACGGTCCTCGCGGCGCAGCGTGGGGATCTCGTGCACGTCCCGGGTCTCGGCCGTCATGGCTCACCTCCTGGGTATCGACCAGCCTGATTCGGGAAGGGACGCCTGTCAATGTTTCCGGCATGCTGTGGCATCGTTACGCCCATGGCGGTCCAGTCAGGGATCTATCGGGGCGTCAGCGCCGCCGACCGGGTGGCGCAGCGCCGTGACCGGCTGCTCTCCGCGGCGCTCACCGTCTGGGCCGACCCGCTGACGCGGACCACGATGACCGCCGTCTGCGCCGAGGCCGGCCTCAGCGAACGCTACTTCTACGAGAGCTTCACCGGCCTGGAAGCACTGCTCGAAGCGGTCATGGAGACCATCGCGGCGGAGATCGAGGAGACCAGCCGCCGGGCCGCGGAGACCGCCGGAGAAGATCCGATGGTACGGGTACGCGCGGCCGTGCGAGCGTTCCTGGACCTGCTGCTCGACGACCCGCGCAAGGGCCGGGTCGCCATCGTCGAGTCGGTCGCCGTGCCGGCGTTGCGGCGGCGCCGTGCCGAGCTGCTGCGGCATCTGGCCCGCCGGTCGGCGCTGGAGTCGCGCGAGCTGTTCGGTGCGTCCGGGCGCAGCGCCACCGAGGACGAGATCGGCGGCCTGCTGTTCATGGGCGGCATGGCCGAGCTGATCACCGCCTGGCTGGACGGCACGCTGGAGGCGTCCACCGAGGAGATCGTGGAGGCGGCGTCGCGAGCACTGCTCGGCCTCTACCGCTGACGCCGCCGGGTCAGCTCCGCGGGTCGGCGGTGGCGCCCGGCCCGGCGAGACCGTGCAGCACGAAAGCGGTGAGGCTGTCGACGATCTCGTCGTCGGACAGGTCCGTCGCTCCGGAGCTGAGCACCGCGTAGCCGAGCATCGACAGCATCCCACCGATAGCGGCCGCGATCAGGGTCGGGTCGCCGGGCAGTTGGTGTCCGCTTTCGCGCAGCCAGTCGAGGTGCGCGCGGATCACCGCGGTGTCCCCGGTCAGGCTGCGCCAGGCCCGGTCCGAGCTGGGTCCTGCGGACATCGTGGACTCGAACAGCGCCGTCATCACCGGCAGGTTGTCGCGCATCACGTGCCAGGTCGCCCCGAGGTGCTCACGCAGCTGAGCGCGGTCGGTCAGGTCGTGCTCCCGCGGGTGCGCCTGCCCGGCGAGGCGCTCCCGGGCCTGGCTGTGCATCTCCGCCAGCAACTCGTTGAGCAGTTGCTCCTTGTCGGTGAAGTGGTCGTAGAAGACGCCGGTCGCCCGGCCGGCCGCCGACGTGATGTCCGTGATCTTGGTATTCAGGTAGCCCCGCTCGACGAACTGGGCGCGGGCGGCCGCCTTGAGCGCCTCCCGGGTGCCGGCGGCCCGCATCTTCCGAACGCCCATCGATTCCTCCTTGACGCGTCGCTCGCCGACAGCCTATAACTGAGCCCAGATTCGCCGAATGCTCATTCGGTGAACATTAATTCGGCGGAGGCTGAAATGGGACACACCACCAGCGCGCTACGGATGACCGGCGTGAGCCGCACCTACGGCGCCGGGGAGGCCGCCGTGCGGGCCCTGGACGAGGTGAGCCTCGACCTCGCCGCCGGGTCGTTCACCGCGATCATGGGACCGTCCGGATCCGGCAAGTCCACGCTGCTGCACTGCGCGGCCGGCCTGGAACAGCCGGACGCCGGGCAGGTGACGGTGAACGGGCAGCCCATGCCCCGGGGCAGCGAGACCCGGCTGACCAGGTTCCGGCGGGAGCGCATCGGCTTCGTCTTCCAGCAGTACAACCTGCTGCCCACCCTGACCGCGCTGCAGAACGCCACACTGCCGCTCACCCTGGCCGGAAAACGCGCCGACCGGGCCCGCGCCGAGTCCCTGCTCACCGAGGTCGGGCTCGGCGGCCGGATGCACCACCTGCCTGATCAGCTGTCCGGCGGCCAGCGCCAGCGGGTCGCCGTGGCCAGAGCCCTGATCACCGCGCCGAGCGTGGTGTTCGCCGACGAACCGACCGGGGCGCTCGACACCCGCAGCGCCCGCGATGTGCTCGCCCTGCTGCGCTCGACCGTGGACCGGCACGGCCGGACCGTGGTGATGGTGACACACGACCCGCTCGCCGCCAGCTACGCCGACACGGTCGTCTTCCTTGCCGACGGCCGCCTCGACCCGTCCGGCGAACTGCGCCGCCCGACCCCCGACGCCGTCGCGGCACGGCTGGCCCACCTGGGTGACCGGGCCGTCCGGGTGGGGGCGTGAGCATGTTCGTCCTCGCCCTGCGCTCGGTCCGGCAGCGTCCCGGACGTCTCGCCGCCACCCTGCTCGCCGCGTTCTTCGGCGCAACCGTCGTGATCATGTTCAATTCACTGCACGACACCGCCCGGCAGCCCGGAACCGACCCGGCCGGCACCGAGTCGCTCACCCTGACCGCCGGCGTGGTCGGCGGCTACGGCACCCTGCTGGTCCTGCTCGGCATCGCCTCCACGCTCACGGTCACCGTGCGGCAGCGCGCCGAGGAGATGGCCCTGCTGCGCCGCACCGGGGCCACGCCCGGTCAGATCACCCGGATGGTGGTCGGCGAGGCGCTGCTGGTCGCGGCCGCCGGTGCGTTGCTCGCGATCGCCCCGGCCCTGCTCGCCGGGCGCGCGCTGGTCGCCCGCTTCCACGAGACCGGCCAGGTCGCGGCCGGCGTCGACCACGTCCTCGGGCCGATCGGGCTCGGCGCCGGCCTGGGGATCACCCTGCTCGCGGCCGCCGGTGCCGCATGGCTGGCGGTGCGCCGCGCGCTGCGTGCCCGCTCCCGCAGACCCGTGACGCGTACGATCGCCGGCGCGCTCGCCCTCGTCGCCGGTGCCGGCGGGGTCGGCGCGACCTTCGCCATGGAGCCCACCGAACCGGCGCTGATGGCAGCACCCGCGTTCGGGTCGATCCTGATCGCCGCGGGCCTGGCCGCCTTCTCCGCTCCCCTGCTGCGCGCGCTGTCCACGATGTCCGGCGGCGCGCTACGGCTGCTGCTCGGCGCCGGTGGCCACCTGGCCGTCCTCAATCTGCGCCGCCGCGCCGACGAACTGACCGGGGTGCTGATGCCGTTGATCCTGTTCGTCGGCATGGCCACCGCCACCCTGTGCATCCAGGCGGTGGAGAGCGACGCGATCGCCGCGTCCGGGCTGACCCGGTCGACCGAGGACAAGAACCTGGAGACGCTCAACGTGGTGGTGGTCGGCATCGTCGCGGTGTTCTGCTGCCTACTGCTGATCAACAGCCTCGCGTCGGCGACCGCGTTCCGGCGCCGCGAGTTCGGGCAGCAGCGCCTGGCCGGCGCCACCCGGGGCCAGGTGCTGCGGATGGTCGGCGGCGAGGCGCTGCTGCTGGTGCTCACCGGGATCCTGGCCGGCACCCCGGCCGCGCTCGCCGGCGTCCTGGCCTTCACCGCGGTCCGCACCGGCACGGTCCGGCCGGCCGCGACGCCGGGGGTCTGGCTGGGTGTCGTCACCGTCGCCGCGCTGGCCGCCGGGCTCGCCGGGCTGCTCACCGCGATCCGCACGTTGCGAACCCCGGCGACCGTGGCGGTCGCCGCCTGACGTGCTGATCAACCGCCGCAACAGCGCCCCTCCCGGTCTGGTGATCAGCACCGCGCCGGTCTGGTGATCAGCACCGCGCCGGTCTGGTGATCAGCACCTCTCCCGGTCTGGTGATCAGCACCTCTCCCGGTCTGGTGATCAGCACCTCTCCCGGTCTGGTGATCAGGGCCACTCGCGGTCTGGTGATCCCGCCACGAGACCGCGAGAGGCGCTGTGCCGACATCGTCTCGTGAGTCCGCCACGAGACCGGGGGTGCTGTGCCGACGTCGACGGCTCACCACGGGTCCGCACGGTCGATCCGGTCGAGCAGTTCCTGCAGGTAGAGGCCCCGGCGCACGTCCAGAACGTGCGGCACTCCGGAACGGACGGCGGCGGCGAACTCGGCGCGCAGCACCGGCCAGCACTCGCCGTGGTCGATCGTCGCGAAGTCGAGGCCCAGTGTCCCGTCCGGACCGTACAGTTCGATCCCGGCGTGCGAGCGGGGCAGGCCGACCGCACCGGACAACGACAGCTGGCTGACCGTGCCGCCGGCGTGCAGGCAGGTCAGCTCGATCCACCGGCGCCTGTCACCGGCGGCCCGGGCCCTCTCGATCGGGCCGAGAGCGGTGTCGGCGAGGTCGAGCAGGTGCGGGCCGAGGTCGTAGAGGGCGCCCCGGGTCAGCCGCCAGCCGGTCGCCATCCCACCAGCGAGGAAAGCGCCGTGCAGGTAGCGGGCCCGGGCGCCTGCCGTCTCGAAGGAGGCCGCCGCGGCGAGGAACTCGCGGGTGGCCCGGTGATAGCGCTTGGTCAGCACCAATTGGGTGACCACACCGGACTCGGCGACGGCGCCGGCGATCTCGCGGGCCCCGGCCAGGTCGAGGGCGAGCGGCTTCTCCAGCAGCAGCGCCTTGCCGGCGCGCGCGGCGCGCGGGGCCAGCGCGGCCTGCACGTCGGGAGGGACCGCGAAGGCGACCGCCTCACAGCGGTCGAGCAGCTCCTCGAACGAGGCGGCGGCGTACGCGCCGAGCTGTGCGGCGAGCCGTGCGGCGGCTTCCGGGCGGCGGGCCCACACGGCTGCGAGGCGGGTCTGCGGGCCGGCGGCGAGGACCGGGCCGTGCATGGTGGCCGCCCACGGCCCGGCGCCGGCCAGCCCCACCTCCACCGGGGATCTCAGCATGTCATCGGCTCCGTGGTAGGCATCATCCGGGCGAGTTCGGTGTCCACGGCCGCTGGGGCGTAGACCTGGTCGACCACCATCGCGTGCCCGCCGATGACCACCGACTGGTCGCCCAGGCGGCTCGCGCTGACCTCCAGGTGACGGGTCGAACGCGGCAGGGCGCACTGGTAGAGCACCTCCCGCACGCCGGTGACGAAGTGGATGTCGGCCAGGTCGCCCGCGATGACCAGGACCGCGGGGTTCACCATGCACACCACCGTGGACAGCACCTCGCCGACGAGTTTGCCGGCGGTCCGGGCCAGGTGCACCGCCTCGGCGTGCCCGGAGCGGATCCGTTCGACGAGCTCGGCGCCCGAGGAGGTGGGCGTGCCGGAAGCGGTGAGCCGCTGGGCCAGGGCCAGTCCGCTGGCCACCGCGGCGAGACAGCCGTAGAGGCCGCACTCGCAGCGGGCCTCGCGGTGCTCGTACAGGCGGATGTGCCCGATGTCGCCGGCACCGCCGTCGATGCCCCGGTAGACCTGCCCGTCGATGACCACGCCGGCGCTGATGCCGGTCGCCACCTTCACCAGAACCAGCGCCGGGCAGTCCGGGTAGTGGACGGTCTGCTCCCCCAGCGCCATCAGGTTCGCGTCGTTGTCCACGTAGACCGGGCGGTCCCAGGTGCGGCGCAGCCGTTGCGCGATGGGGAAGCCGTCCCAGCCGGGCATGATCGGCGGCTGGGTGACCATGCCGGCGTCGAACTCGACCGGTCCGGGTACGCCGACGCCGATGCCGCGGACCTGGCCTGCGGTGCGGCCGGCCCGCTCCAGCACCCGGTGGAAGGCGCCGTCGACCCAGCCCAGCACCGCCTCCGGCCCGCTGCCGATCTTGATGGGTTCGTGTTCCTCGGCCAGCGGCTGCCCGCCGAGGTCGACGACGGCGGCCCGGGCGTGGTTGCCGCCGAGGTCGGCGACCAGCACCACGCCGTGCGCGGTGTCGAACTCCAGCAGCTCCGCCGGCCGGCCGCCGGTGGACTCCTCGACACCGTGGGCACGCAGGAACCCGGCGGCGCGGAGCACGTCGATGCGCTGGGCGATGGTCGAACGGGACAGACCGGTGTAGCTCTGCAGCTCGCCGCGGGTCCGGGCACGCCCGGTACGCACCAGCCACAGCAGGTGACCGGCCGAGTTCTGGTCGCGGCCCCACCTCGTGGTCAGCACCGACCGTGAACCCCCTCGTTCGTACGCCTGGCCTGGACAACTGCGGCAAAGCAGACTTTCACGCCGGTTAGCGTCTGCGCCACCGACACGGCGGACCGCGACCATTTTCACCGCCGCAAGCGGCGACTATTGCCCGGCGGCCCGGCAAAAGTCGCGCCGGCGGCCGACGTAACTTCCCGCGTTCTGCCCGCACGACTGAAGTAAATGCGGTCAAATGTCCGAGTGTCGCAGACAGTGCAGATCACCTCACCCCGTCAGGTCGAGGTGATCGATGAGCCCACCCCGGACCTGAGCGCCGGACAGGTGCGGATACGCACCACCTACTCCGGCATCTCGGCCGGCACCGAACTGACCGCCTACCGCGGGTCGAACCCGTATCTCAACCGGACCTGGGATCCCCACCTGCGGATGTTCGTCGAGGACTCCGGCGGATTCGGCTATCCGGTCGCCGGGCTCGGCTACTCCGAGGTCGGCCAGGTCGTCGAGGTCGCCCCCGACATCGCCGGCGACCCCGGCGTCCCGCCCGTCGGCACGCACGTGTGGGGCATCTGGGGACACCGCGGCGAAGCCGTCCTGCCCGCCGAGAAGCTGCGCGGATGTACCGTTCCGCCCGGGCTCGACCCGATCGCCGCGACGTTCGCCCGGGTCGGCGCGGTCGCGCTCAACGCGGTGCTCGCCGCCGACATCCACCTCGGCGAGACCGTCGCCGTCTTCGGCCAAGGCGTGCTCGGCCTGCTCGCCACCCGGCTGGTACGGCTCTCCGGCGGCACCGTCGTCGCGGTCGACGCGGTGCCCGGCCGCCTCCAGAAAGCCCTGGAATACGGCGCCGACACCGTCCTGGACGCGCGCGACGGCACCGCCGGGCAGCAGATCCGCAAACTCACCGACGGCCGCGGCGCCGACGTGGCCATCGAGATCAGCGGCTCCTACCGGGCACTGCACGAGGCGATCCGATCGGTCGCGGTCAGTGGGCGGGTGGTGGCGGCCGGCTTCTACCAGGGCGACGGCGCGGGGCTGCGGCTCGGCGACGAATTCCACCACAACCGGGTCGAGCTGATCTGCTCCCAGATCGGCGGGGTGCCGCCCGCCGTCGCCGGCCGGTGGGACCAGAGCCGGCTCAACCAGACGTTCCTGCGGCTCGCCTCGGATCACCGGATCGACCCGGCCGGGCTCGTCACCCACGTCATCCCGGTCCAGGAGGCGCCGGCTGCCTATCACATGCTCGACCGCAACCCGTACGACGCGCTCCAGGTGGTGCTGACTTTCCCATGATCAGGATCTCGTGTCAGGAACAGCTGTTGCAGGGCCGCAGCCTTCAGGAGAAGTTCGCCTTCGCCCGGGACGCCGGCTACGACGGCATCGAACTGCGGGCCCGCGGGGACTTCGCGTTCCGGGACCGGCTGCCGGAGCTGCGCCGGGCGGCCCGTGACGGCGTGCCCATGCCGTCGGTCTGCGTGGACATGCCGCACTTCTTCGGCGCGTTCGACGCCGATCTGCGCCGTGACGCGATCACCCAGCTCAGGTCGCAACTGTCGGTGATCGCCGAGGTCGGCGGGCCCGGGGCGGTCGCCTGCACCCCCGCGTCTTGGGGGATGTTCTCCCGTCGGCTGCCGCCGTTCGAGCCGCCGCGCGGCCCGGAACAGGACCGGGCCATCCTGCTCGAAGGGCTCGCCGAGCTGGGCGAACACGCCGCGCGGGTGGGCGCGATCCTCGCGCTCGAGCCGCTCAACCGGTACGAGGACCACATGGTGAACCGTCTCGACCAGGCCGTCGACCTGATCGAGACCGTGGGCCTGCCCTCGCTGAAGGTGCTGGCCGACACGTACCACATGAACATCGAGGAGGACGAGCCCACGACGGCGCTTCTGCGGGCCGCGCCCCACCTGGGTCACGTGCAGGTCAGCGACTCCAACCGGTTCCAGCCGGGCGCCGGGCACCTGGACTGGGCGGCGCTGCTGGGCACCCTCGACGCCGTCGGCTACGACGGCCACCTGGCCGTGGAGTGCCGGCTGCGCGGCGAACCGGGCACCGCGGTCGCCGCGATCCCGGCTTTCCTGCGCCGCCACGACCTCGGCGTCCGGGTATGACCGACCGCACCGCGCAGAACCCCGTGCGGCACGCCGTGACCGGCCGCACCACAGCGAACTCGAGGCCGGGAGGGCATGTCCGATGGAGTCCAGCGTGACGGCCTGCCTCGACCGGGGCCCGGACCTCGGCACGCTCACCGAACTGGACCGGGCCGCCCGCCGGATCCTCGCCGCCAACTGGCGGCGCCACGCCACCGTGCCCGCCGCCCGGCTCTATCCGCATCAGTGGAGCTGGGATTCGGCGTTCATCGCGATCGGGCAGCGGCACCTGTCGCCGGCCCGGGCACAGCGGGAACTGGAGGCGCTGTTCGGTGCGCAGTGGCGTGACGGCCGGGTGCCGCACATCGTGTTCGATCCGTCGGTGCCGGCCGGCGCGTACTTCCCGGGCCCGTCGTTCTGGCGGTCCACGGCCGTGCCCGGCACGCCGGGGGTGCCGACGTCCGGGATCGTCCAGCCGCCCGCGCACGCGCTCGCCGTCTGGCTGACCTTCCTCGCCGGCCCGGCGACCGCCCGGGCCCGCGGTTTCCTGCCGCGGATGTATCCGCGCCTGGTCGCCTGGCACCGCTACCTGACGACCCGCCGGGACCTGACCGGCAGCGGGCTGATGTCCGTGGTGCATCCGTGGGAGTCGGGGATGGACAACAGCCCAACCTGGGACGAGCCGCTGTCGCGGGTGGTGCCGGTGCCGTCCGCCGAGTTCACCCGCCGCGACCTGGACCACGCGGTGGCCGCCGAACGGCCGACCGACCTCGACTACGGCCGGTATGTGCGGCTGGCCCGCGACTATCGCGACGCCGGATACGCCGACACCGCCGGCGGGCACGGCTTCACGGTCGAGGATCCGCTGTGCAACGCGCTGCTCGCGGCGGGCGAGCACGCGCTCGCGTCGATCGCCGGGGAGGTCGGCGCGGACCCGGGGCCGCACCGGTCGGCGGCGGCCCGGCTCACCGAAACCCTGACCACGAACCTGTACGACGGCTTCTTCTTCCCGCGCGACGTACACACCGGCAGGCTGCTGCGGTCGTACACGATCGGGGGTCTGATGCCGCTCGTCGTGCCGGGCCTGCCGGTCGCGGGCGCGCTGGTCGAGACGGCTCTCGGCGACCGGTTCCGGCTGGGCGCGGCCACTCCCCTGCCCTCGTACGACCTGACCGCCCCCGGCCACACACCGGGCGACTACTGGCGCGGACCGGGATGGGTCAACACGAGCTGGCTGTTCTGGCACGGGCTGCGCCTGCACGGGCACGAGGCGCTCGCCGGTGATCTGCGCGGGCGGCTGCTCGACCGGGTGCGCGAGGCCGGCTTCCGGGAGTACCTCGACCCGCTGACCGGCGCCGGGCACGGCGCCGACCGGTTCAGCTGGACGGCGGCGCTGGTGCTCGACCTGATCCGCGCGCGATGACCGGGCACACCGTCGTCGCGGGGACGACCTGCCTGCTCACCGTCGAAGGCGCCGATCTGACCGGCGGCCTGGACGGCTTCTTCGTCGACGACTGCCGTCACCTGTCCCGGCTGGTGCTGCACGTGCCCGGATCATCGCTGCGGGTGCTGCGCGCCGATCCCGGCTCGACCGTGTACGTGCACGACACCGGACGGCACACCGATCCGCCGTACGTGCTGGTCCGCCGGCGCCGGGTCCGGCCCGGCGAGCTGGTCGAGACGCTGGAGCTGACCGGTCTCACGGCCGCGCCGCAGACGGTTCAGGTGGGTTACGAGGTGGCGGCGGACTTCGCCGACCAGTTCGAGCTGCGCTCGGCGCGCACGTTCGGCAAGGCCGGGGCGATCCGCGGCACGGAGACCTCCGGCGGGCGGGTGACCTATTCGTACGCCCGCGACGGGTTCACCCGGGCGACGACCGTCGAGACGGAACCGGCGGCCGAACATCTCACCTGGTCGGTGCGGTTGCCGCCGCACGCCCCGGTGACGTTGCGGCTGGTCGTGACGGCGTCACCGGCCGCCGGCGCCGGAGCGTCCGCCGACCGGCCCGTTCCCACGGTGCACCGTGACGACCTCGCGCGTTGCGTACGCCAAGGGCTTTCGGATCTCGATGCTCTGACCATGCCAGCGCCCGGCGTGCCCGGCGCCGTCCTGCCCGCCGCGGGCGCGCCCTGGTTTCTGACCGTCTTCGGCCGTGACAGCCTGCTGACGTCGATGTTCGCGTTGCGGCACCGGCCGGAGCTGGCGGCCGGCACGCTCCAGGCGCTGGCCGCCTGCCAGGGGCGCGTCACCGACGAGTCCCGGGCCGAGGAACCGGGCAAGATCATCCACGAGACGCGGCGGGGCGAGCTCGCCACTCTCGGCGAGGTGCCCTATGCCTGCTACTACGGGTCGGTCGACGCGACACCGCTGTTCCTGATGCTGCTCGACGCCTACCACGACGTGACCGGCGACGACCGGCTGGCCGCGCGCCTCGAACCGGCGGCCCGCGCCGCGGTCAGCTGGATGCTCGGGCCGGGCGGCCTCACCGGCGGCTACCTGCGTTACCGCACCGACCTGCCCGGCCTCGTGCACCACTGCTGGAAGGACTCCGGAGACTCGATCGTCTTCCGCGACGGCACGCCGGCCGCCGGGCCCGTCGCGGTCGCCGAAGCACAGGGGTACGCCTACCGCGCGCTGCTCGGCGCCGCCCGCCTCGCCGGACGCCTCTGGCACGACCCGTCCTGGTCGGCGGAACTCACCGCCACCGCGGCCGGCCTGCGGAACCGGTTCGCCGCCGACTTCCGGCTGCCGGACGGATTCGTGGCGCTCGCCCTCGACGCGACCGGCGCCGCGGTCGACACGGCCGCGTCCAACGCCGGGCACCTGCTGTGGTGCGGGCTGCTCGACGACGACTGGGCGGACACGGTGGCCGCACGGCTGGCCGGCGACGACTTCTTCTCCGGCTGGGGCATCCGGACCCTCGCCGCCGGGCAGCTCCCGTACCACCCGATGTCCTACCACCGCGGCGGGGTGTGGCCGCACGACACGGCCATCGCGGTGGCCGGGCTGGCCGCCGCCGGCCGGCGCGACGAGGCGGCCATCGTCGCGGACGGCCTGATCGCCGCGGCCGCCCACACCGGCGACCGGCTGCCCGAGGTGATGACCGGCCTGACCCGCGAGCCGGGGCACGGGCCGGTGCCGTACCCGCATTCCTGCTCCCCGCAGGCGTGGGCGGCCGCCGCCCCACTGTTACTCCTGCTCACGTTGTGACACCGGCCCTCGCGGCAAGGCGGGGCGGCCGACGGAACGGGAAGGCGGCCCTTGGTCTGCTGAAGTGGTGACCTGCGCCCGCACACCACCGGGGCCGATGCTCGTACCATCCGGGGCATGACGTACGCGGCCGCCGACGGCGGGCCAACTCTCGCGGCGGTCCTGCCGCTCATCGTGCTGGGCCTGGGCCTGGTCGGGTACTGCCTCTACGACATCGTCCACAACGACGTGCGCTACCTGCCCAAGTGGGCGTGGGCGCTGATCTGCGTGATCTCGATTCCGCTCGGGGCGTTGATCTACCTGTTCGTCGGCCGCCGGCCGCGATGATCGCCGAGACGTCGGCGCTGGTGAAGCGCTACGGGTCACACGCCGCTCTGGACGGTGTCGACCTGCGGGTCCCGGCCGGATCGATCTACGGGCTCGTCGGCCCGAACGGCGCGGGCAAGACGACACTGCTGGGCATCCTCTGCGGACTGCGCCGCCCCAGCAGCGGAACCGTCCGGCTCGGCGCGGGACCCGGCCGGGTCGCCACCCTGCCGGACACGCCCCAGTTCGATCCCTGGCTGACCGGCCGCGAGGTCATGGCCCTGGCCGCCCGGCTGGCCCGCCCGCCGTCCGAGGCCACCACCCGGGCCGCCCGGATCGAGAGCGTGCTGGCCGAGACCGGGCTCGCCGAGGCGGCGGACCGCCGCGTCGGCGGCTACTCGCGCGGCATGCTCCAGCGGCTGGGCCTGGCCGCCACCGTGGTCGGCGAGCCGGAACTGCTGCTGCTCGACGAGCCGGCGTCCGCCCTCGACCCGGCCGGCCGCAGAGAGGTGCTCGATCTGATCGCCCGGCTGCGCGGGCGCGCGACCGTCATCTTCTCCAGCCACATCCTGGCCGACGTGCAGGAGGTCTGCGACCGCATCGGCATCCTGCGCGACGGGCGCCTGCTCTTCCAGGGCACGCTCGAGGAACTGCTGGTCGGACGGGCGACCCCGGCCTACCGCGTACGCCTGCGATCCGGTGCGGAGCCGGCCGCGACACTGCTGCGCCGGCAACAGTGGGTGACGTCCGTGCGCGCCGACGACGGCGGCCTGCTCGTCGGTGTGCGCACCCTGGACGAGGCGCAGACCCACCTGGCCGGCGTGCTGGCCGAGGCCGGCGCGCAAGTCATCAGCCTGGGCCCGCAGGAGGCCCAACTCGAGGACGTCTTCCTGGAGCTGACATCTTGACACTGTGGCGTCTGGAGTGGCTGCGGCTGGTGCGGACCCGCCGCCTGTTGGCGTTGCTCGCGGTGTACGCGTTCTTCGGCCTCACCGGCCCGCTGACCGCCCGTTACATCGGCGAGATCCTGCGTGCCGCCGGCACCGAGGGTGTCCGGGTCGAGTTCCCCGAACCCACGCCGGCTGACGGCATCGCCCAGTTCGTCGGCAACGCGTCGCAGATCGGCCTGCTCGTCGTGGTGCTGGTCGCCGCGTCGGCGCTGGCGTTCGACAGCCGCCGGGAGATGGCCGTCTTCCTGCGGACCAGGGTCGCCGGCGTGCGCAGAATCGTGTTCGCCGCCTACGGGACGACCGTGGCCGGAGCCGTCGCCGCCCTGCTGCTCGGATCCGCCTGCGCCTGGTACGAGACGGCGGTCCTGCTGGGCAGCCCGCCCACCGGGGCGATGCTGGTGGGAACGGCGTACGGCGCGGTCTTCCTCGCGTTCGCCGTCGCGCTGGTCGCCCTGGTCGCGGCGCTGGTGCGCGGCGTGCCGGCGGCCGCCGGGGTCACCCTCGTCCTGCTGCTGTTCACCGGTGTCCTCGGCAGCGTCGCCCGGGTGGACACCTGGCTGCCGACGGGGCTGCTGGGCGCTCTGGGCGACCTCACCGCGGGCGGGTCGGCGGGCGACTACCTTCCCGGCCTGGCGGTGACCCTGCTCCTCACCGTGCTGGCCCTGGCCGCGGCCGTCACGCTCGGCGACCGCCGCGAGATCTGACCCCCGTAGACCCGCGCGGTGACCACTCACCGGGCGAAGTCTGGGCCGCAACGACCCGTCATGGGGGAAAGACGGGCCCGCCCGGTTCGCCCCGGCAGGCCCGGCGCTGTGCGGCGGGCGGAGCAGCGACGGTGCCGGGCGGTAAACTGCCCGCACACTCGCGTGGCGAACGGCACCGGCGGCAGACGTGACACCGCCGTCCGGGCCGGGTCGCCGGCGGGCGGCGGGGGTTCAGGATGCCGATGTGGCTGCAGGCCGGCGGGTGGGGGCTGCTCGCCGGGTCGGCGCTGCTGGTCGGCGCCGCCATCGGCTACCTGGCCCGGGTGCCGCGCCGGCTGGTGGCGTCGGTGATGGCGTTCGGGGCCGGTGTGCTGCTGTCGACGGTCGCCTTCGAACTGATCGAGGAGGCCGAGGAGCAGGGCGGCATGCCGCCGACGGTGGCCGGGGCGGTGGCCGGGGCGCTGATCTACACCGGATGCAACCTGCTGCTGGCCCGGCGCGGCGCCCGCCATCGGAAACGGTCCGGCGCTCAGCAGCCGTCGGAGCGGGAGAAGACCGGTTCGGGTACGGCGATCGCGCTCGGCGCGTTGCTGGACGGCGTGCCGGAGTCCATCGTCATCGGTGCGAGCCTGCTCAGCGGCGGTTCGGCGGGTGCCGTGACGATCGTCGCGGTGTTCGTCAGCAACGTTCCGGAGGGACTGTCGAGCGCGGCCGGCATGCGCGCCGCCGGCCGCAGCCCGAGGTACGTGTTCGGTCTGTGGACCGCGATCGCGCTGATCAGTGGCCTGGCCGCGGTCGCCGGCTACACCGTCCTCGGTGACGCCTCCGCCGAACTGCTGGCGGGTATCACCGCGCTGGCGGCCGGCGCGATTCTGGCGATGGTCGCCGACACCATGATTCCGGAGGCGTTCGAGGACGCTCACCTGCTGGTGGGCCTGATCACCGTGGCCGGGTTCCTGGCGGCGTTCGGCCTGTCGCAGGTGGGCGGCTGACGCCGGGGCCGCCCTCGTGAGCGTACGAGGCCGGCAGCGGGCGGGTTCAGGTCATCGAGATGTCGGCCTGGGTGGCGTCGTTCCTGATCGAGAACTGCCGCAGGCATCTGCCGGCGATGTCGTCGCGCTCAGATCTTCGGCGACCGGGTGCATCCATCGGAGTGGGTGCGAGCGAAGTACAGGTTGGTGGCACCGAAGCCACCACCTTCGTACCGGAAAGGACGCACGAGAATGAGGATCACCCGACTGGGCAAGAGGGCCGCCGCCGTCGCGACCGCCGCCGTCGTCGCCTCCGCCCTCTCCGCCGCGCCGGCCGAGGCGCACGGCACGAAGCCGCTGAAGAACCGGTCGCTCGCCGCGGTGCTGGGCGCGGACAAGCGCGGGTTCGACCACAACGGCCACGACTACGACATCCTCACCGCCGCCGTGGGGGCGGTGCTGAAGGCCAAGCCGGGCAGCCCGGTCAAGGTGCTCGCGGACGGCAGGACGCCGGTCACCGCGTTCCTGCCGAACGACCGGGCGTTCCAGCTGCTGGTCAAGGACATCACCAAGGCCAAGCGGCTGACCGGTGAGAAGAAGACGTTCACCGCGGTGGCCGGCCTCGGCATCGACACGGTCGAATCGGTGCTGCTCTACCACGTCGTCCCCGGCGCCACGATCAACCGCAAGGCGGCGCTGAAGGCCGACAACGTCCGCTTGAAGACGGCCGCCGGCTCGTCCATCAAGGTCAACGTGTACGGGCACTGGCACAAGCGGATCTCCCTGATCGACGCCGACCGCAGTGACCGCAACCCGCGGGTGATCCGGTTCGACATCAACAAGGGCAACAAGCAGATCGCGCACGGCATCGACCGGGTGCTGCGCCCGGTCAACCTGCCCTGATCCGCCTCGGTGGGGCCCGGTCGGCACGGTCGATCACGTGCTCGCCGACGAGCGCGAGGACGTCTTCCACGGTCTGCTGATCGCGACCCCGGTCGGCC
>NZ_JBFAMR010000048.1:11133-64135 GCF_040656595.1 Actinoplanes sp. NPDC049802 | reverse complement strand
CCTGTTGTCCGGCACGTTGTCGGCCGGGCATGTGAAAGAGATTCCAGGGCGGCGGGTGCCCACCGAGTACCCGCACCGGTGCCACCCGGTTGCCGAAGTTCAGCCCCGAACGGGCCGAATCGCTTGCACCGGACGG
This sequence comes from Actinoplanes sp. NPDC049802, assembly GCF_040656595.1. Taxonomy (NCBI): domain Bacteria; kingdom Bacillati; phylum Actinomycetota; class Actinomycetes; order Micromonosporales; family Micromonosporaceae; genus Actinoplanes; species Actinoplanes sp. NPDC049802. Next base: position 63,999 of record NZ_JBFAMR010000048.1, on the reverse strand, counting down.
CCGCCACCAGGTAGCCAGAGGGAATGAATTTGATCATCGACGGCCACAACGACCTGCCGATGCGGCTGCGCGAATGGCACGGGTCGGCCGTTGCCGGGCTGGAGAAGGAACGACCACCCCTGCACACCGATCTGCCACGGTTGCGGACCGGCGGAGTCGGCGGCCAGTTCTGGTCCGTCTACGTGCCGTCTGACCTGCCCGAGCCGGAGGCGGTCACCAGCACCCTCGAACAGATCGACCTGGTGCACCGGATGGTCGCCGCCTACCCGGACGACCTCGCCATCGCCTACACCTCGGCCGACGTCGAACGGGCCATGGCGGGCGGGCGGATCGCCTCGCTCCTCGGCGTCGAGGGCGGGCACTGCCTCGGCGGCTCACTCGGCGTGCTGCGCTCCCTGGCCCGCCTCGGCATCCGTTACGTCACCCTCACCCACAACCACCACACGTCGTGGGCCGACTCCGCCACCCAGGACCCGGTGCACGGCGGCCTCACGGCCGAAGGGCGGGCGATCGTACGCGAGATGCAGCGCCTCGGCGTGCTCGTCGACCTCTCCCACGTCTCCGCCGACACCATGCGCCACGCCCTCGACGAGGCGCTCGCACCGGTGATCTTCAGCCATTCCGGCGCCCGCGCCGTCACCGACCACCCCCGCAACGTCCCCGACGACGTCCTCTCCCGGCTGCCCGGCAACGGGGGCGTCATCCAGTTGACCTTCGTCTCGTTCTTCGTCTCCGCGGCCGTCCGCGACTGGACGCAGGCCGCCGACGCCGAATGGGAACGTCTCGGCCTGCCCCCGCTCGGCGAGGGCTGGCCGCGCGGCCCGCACCCCGGCGAGGACAGCGCCCCGGTGCCCACGTCACCGATCATCGGCCACGCCGACGAGCCGGCCTTCCGGACGTGGCTCGACGCCAACCCGAAGCCGTACGCCACCGTCGCCCAGGTGGCCGACCACGTCGACCACGCCCGGGAGGTCGCCGGCGTCGACCACATCGGCATCGGCGGCGACTTCGACGGCACCCCGGAGGTGCCCAGCGGGCTGTCCGACGTCTCCGCCTACCCGCGCCTGTTCGCCGAGTTGCGCGACCGTGGCTGGTCCGACACCGAACTGGAGAAACTCGCCAACCGCAACATCCTCCGCGCCATGCGCGACGCCGAGGACCACGCCTCGGACCCGCTCTGGCCCCGCTGACGCCCGCGCCGCCCGGCCACCCCGGCGGGCGGCTATGGCGCCAGGGCGGAGCGCAGGCGTTTCGCCTCCTGAACCAGGCGGGTCGTGCCCGGCCGGTCCGCCGCTTCGGTCAGCGCGGGGATGTCGGCGCGGGCGCCGAGTGTCACGGCCACCTGGGTCGCCAGCTCCAGCAGGTCGGGTAGCGACCCCTGCGGGGCCTGCAACAGTACGGGGAGCGCCGCGGCGATCGCCTCCCAGACCGCGACCGTCGCGCCCGCGCGGTGGGCGTCGGCCAACCCGGGGACGACCCGGTTCAGCTTGACGGCGCCGTCCGAGCAGAGGTCACCGATCGCGGCCCCGACCATGGTCCCGCTGGTGGGCTCGGACGGGTGTGCCGCCGAGCGGGGTGGCCGGCCGGCGGCGTCGGCCGCGGCGAGGGTCAGGAAGGCGTCCACGGCGGCGGCGCGGTCGGGCTGGTGCTTGGCGCCGAACGTGTAGGCCAGAGCGGTGGCCATGGCCGGGCCGACCGGGCCGGCGCGGTCGGCCAGCATCGGCAGCAGCCTCCCGCGGCCCTTCTGCCCCTGGTCGGCCGTCGACGCCACGTCGCCCAGCGCCCACGCCGCGGCCACCTCACGGTGATGGGGCAGCACCATGGCCAGCACCTCCTCGGCTCCGTAGAAGTGGTTCGGCCGGTGAACCGGGTATGCGAACGGCTTGAGGGTGAGCAACTGCCGCTCCAGGCGCAGGCCGCCGTCACGGGACGGCAGCAGCGTCGCCACCACCCGGCGGGGCACCTGGGCGTCCCAGCTGTGGCGGCGGCCGGCGGGCCTGGCGCCGTGCTGGGTGAAAAGCTCGCTCACCGGGTCGGGCAGGCCGCCGGAGGCGAGCCATTGGGCGAACTGCCGGCCGGCGGGGGAGGTGAGCGCCGCCGCGCGGGTGGACACCCCGGCCGGGACGGCGGCGCGGGGCAGCCGGAGCAGGGCCTGCTCCAGGTCGAAGGGCCACGGCTGCCAGCCCTCCGCCTCGGCCCGGGACAGCCGCTCCAGCAGGACGGCCGGGTCCAGGCTGCCGGTCACATGGGTGGGCGTGGCGACCAGCATCGGCATCATCGAGCCGCTGAGGTGCACGGCGACCTCGGCGGCGCGCAGCGCCAGGACGCCGTCCGGCCTGTCGGACAGCTTCGAGCCGGCCCCGCCGCGGCGGCCCTCCTGCCAGGCGATCCGCACGGCGCTGAGCAGCTGCTGGTGGGTGCTGTCGTGGCGGGGCGCGTCGACCACCATCCGCACGGCGGTGGCCAGGCAGACGAACGGCGAGCCGGAGTCCCGTCCGATCTCCTCGAACCGGTCGGGATGCCGCTCGATCACCGGGCTCAGGGCGGCGGCCAGCGCGGCCCGCTCGTCGGCGGCGTGCAGCGAGACCAGCGCGGCGAGAACCCGCTCCCAGCGGACACCGGACTGATCGTGCAGCAGCGCGGCAAGCTCCTCGGCCAGCTCGGCGGCGGAGGCGATGGGCGGCGGCATGAGGGCCGGCTCCGGGGGCGGCGGCAGCGACGGCACGCCCAAGGGCCCGGCCACCGGGGCGGCGGCGCCGAACAGTGCCGCGGCCCGGGCCGGCAGATCACCGCCGAGGACCGCGGCCGCCTCGGCGAGCCGGGCCACGGTCTCCGGCGCGAGCCGGGGAATCTGCTTGCCGACCAGGGTCAGTGCCCGCTCCTGAACGTCGAGGGCCGGGTGACCGAACGCCGCGGCGATCGCCCAGGACACCTCACCGGCCCGCTCCGGCTCCCGGAGAGCCACCCTCTCCAGCCAGGAGAGCTGGCCTTTGACCAGGGTCTTCTCCGTGCGCAACAGTGCGGTCGCGCTGGCGTCGAGCAGAGTCTCCAGGTCGAGACGCCCGGCGTCGTCGAGCACGCGCAGCGCACGCTGGGACAGCGTGGCCACCGGGCCGGCGCCGTCGCCGAGCATCCGCGCGTAGTCGAGGGTGGACGCCGCGATCTCGTCGACCGTCGGCGCCAGCTCGTCGTGCAGCTGCACGAACGGGCGCAGCGAATTGGGCTTGTCGCCCCGCAGCAGCCGGTCGACGACAGCGGCCAGGATCTCCTTGCGCTCCAGGCGGCCCTCGGCGACGAGCGACACGACGGCGGTGGTGAAGTGACGGGCAGCGGTCGGCGGGCCGTCCGACGCGGCCCACGAGAAGCCGGTGATGACACCGCCCATCCCGTCGAACTCGAAGACGGCCGGCAGCAGCACGTCGAGGAACGGGTCCTCGCGCATGCGCACGTCCAGCGGGGGCCGCTTCTGGCCTCGATCCCCGAACGGCCGCAGCAGACCGCGCAGCCAGCCGTTAACGACGCCCTCGGTGACCGGTGGCTCGACCCCGCCGGCCCGCATGATCGACGCGACGAACACCCACTGCCCGGTGTCCGAGTCGTCGCGGGCGCGCCGGCGGCGGATCAGCCGGGTCCCCAGGTCACCGAGCCAGTCCAGCCGGCGGGCCTGGGCGATGGCCAGGAACCGGTCGACCGGGATCAGCCGCCACCTGTCCCGGAGATTGCGGTGCGTCAGCAGGCCGGCGGCCCTGGCGGCGCTGGGCGCCGTGCCGATGACGGCCAGAGCCCACGCCGGTGCGGGGTTGACCGCGGCCCGCCACCACAACGCCGGGTCGGCGCCCTTGACCGCGGCCTCGACCACCTTGCCGAAGGCGAGCCGCTCCTCCTCGCTGAGGTGCAGCAGCAGCCGGGCCACTCCGGCGTGGTCGCCGGACTGTGCCCGGCGCTCCAGCATCTGCACGGCGAGCGTCATGCCGGGGCCTCCGCCGCGTCCAGGTCGGCGGTCTCCCCGGCGAGGACCATGCGGACGGCGAGGGCGTGCTTGCACGGGCCCCGCTCGCCGCGGTGCTTGGCCCACCACGGGCAGGTGCAGGAGGTGGCGTCGCGGACGTGGTACGTCTCGGCGCCGCTGACCACCACGGACACCTCCGGGCCGGGGGTGACCGCCCCGGCGGCGACCAGGGTGCGGGCGCCGGCCAGACGGGGATTCATCTTCTCCACGACGTCCGCTGAGTAGGGCAGTGTCCGATGGAAATACCCCGCCTCGGCCACGTCGTAGCCGACCCGCCCCGCCGTGCCGAGCTGGGTGAGCGCGTCGCGGACCCGGCGGGCGTCCAGCCCGGAGGCCCCCGCCAGCGCGTCCACGTCGATCGTCGGGTCCCACGAGAGCAGGGCGCTGATCAGGTCGGCGTCGTCGGCGGCCTCGTCGCTGGCCAGCGAGTCGAGGACCGCGCCCTCGCCGGAGAAGCCACGGTACGGCTCCGGCGACAGGGTCAGCGACAGCCGCAGCGACGGCATGCTCAGCTCCCAGGTGCTGGCGACCGGACCGCTGCCCGCCGCCACGGCCGGGCCGTAGACCGCGAGGCTCGTCGCGTACCGAAGGAAGGGTTTGAGGGCGGCGAGGCGCCCGGCGCCCGGCAGGCAGACCGCGCCCGGCGTGGGCCGGGAGGTGAAGCGCAGCGAACGCCCGGCCGGAACCGCCCAGAGCACCGACTTGTCGTTGGCCGGCAGCCGGTTGAGCAGCACGCGGGCCTCGGTGACGCCGAGCTCGGCACGTGGGTCGAAGCGGGCGGTCAGCACCTGGGCCTCGGCGAAGCCGCGCAGCCAGCGAGACGGCAGCGGCACCTTCTTCTCCACCAGCTCGCCGTCGAAGGTGGTGACGGTGAGGTCGTCGGGCCCGACCGCCATGTGCATCGGGTCGGCCCGCCCGACCCGGGTGAGCGCCCGCTGCAACGGCAGGTTGACGTCGACGTTGGTGGTGCCGTGCGCGACGATGTCGCCGTCGAGCCCGCCGGGCAGCACGTCCATCCGGGCGTAGACGCCGCAGCAGCCGGAGAACGACTCGAACCGCAGCCGGTCGGAGCCGGCCGTGACCACCGGGTCGAGGCTGGCCGGCGGCAGCGGCCGGAAATACCGGGTGCGGGCGACCTCGGCGACCGCGAGCAGGCCGGTGGCCGCGGCGCCGGGATCGGTGAGGAAGCCGGTGAAGAACCGGGGATGCGCCGCCGGGCCGCCGGAGGTCTGCAGGGTGAGGCCGTCGTCGAGGGCCGACGAGCCGAGGTACGAGTACGCCGCGGAAACCATGCCGCAGAACCTAGACGCCGGGTACGACAATTCCGAACGGCCTGAAAATACGCGGCCGGTCCACCGGAGTGAGAAGGGGGACACCGGGTACACCGGCCCTGGACGGGTACTAACCTCGCGGGCAGGGTAACGACCCGGCCGGTTCGCGGGTGCCGGGCCGCGGATCGTGCCACGATTTTGTGCGTCGTCCAGGTTCGGAGTGGGAGAGATGAGCGAACGCGTTTCCGACAGCGCCGAGTGGCAGAGTCTGCAGGGGCTCGCGGAGAAGTTCTCGGCGGTGCATCTGCGTGACCTGTTCGGCAGCGACCCGCAGCGCGGTGAGCGCTACGCCGCCGAGGTCGCCGGGTTGTATGTCGACTACAGCAAGAACCTCGTCACCGACGAGGTGCTGACCGCCCTCTTCGCGCTGGCCCGCCGGGCGCGGCTGGGTGAGAGAACCACCGCGATGTTCTCCGGTGAGCACATCAACATCACCGAGGACCGCGCGGTCCTGCACACCGCGCTGCGCCTGCCGCGTGACGCCTCGCTCGTCGTCGACGGGCAGGACGTGGTGGCCGACGTGCACGACGTGCTCGACCGGATGGGCGCGTTCGCCGAGAAGGTCCGCTCCGGCGAGTGGAAGGGCTCCACCGGCCAGCGCATCAAGACGGTGGTGAACATCGGCATCGGCGGCTCCGACCTGGGCCCCGTGATGGCGTACGAGGCGCTGAAGGACTACGCGCAGCGCGACATCGAGTGCCGGTTCGTCTCCAACATCGATCCCACCGATCTGTTCGAGAAGACCCGCGACCTGGACCCGGCCACCACCCTGTTCATCGTGGTGTCCAAGACCTTCACCACCCAGGAGACGCTGACCAACGCCAAGCACGCGCGGTCCTGGCTGCTCAAGGGTCTGACCTCGGGTGACGAGGCGGTCGCCAAGCACTTCGTGGCGGTCAGCACCAACGCCGCGAAGGTGGCCGACTTCGGCATCGACACGGCGAACATGTTCGGTTTCTGGGACTGGGTCGGCGGCCGCTACTCGCTGCCGTCCGCGGTCGGGCTCTCCGTCATGATCGCGATCGGCAAGGAGCACTTCGCCGAGATGCTCGCCGGCTACCACGCCATCGACGAGCACTTCCGCACCGCGCCGCTGGAGCAGAACGTCCCGGCGCTGCTCGGCCTGCTCAACGTCTGGTACGACACGTTCCTGGGCGCCCAGTCGCACGCCGTGCTGCCCTACGCCCAGTACCTTCACCGGTTCGCCGCGTATCTGCAGCAGCTCACCATGGAGAGCAACGGCAAGTCGGTGCGCCTGTCCGGCGAGCCGGTCACCTTCCAGACCGGCGAGGTGTTCTGGGGCGAGCCCGGCACCAACGGCCAGCACGCCTTCTACCAGCTGATCCACCAGGGCACCAAGCTGATCCCGGCGGACTTCATCGGCTTCAGCGTGCCGAACCACGACATCGGCGAGATGCACGACCTGTTCATGTCGAACTTCCTGGCACAGACCGGCGCGCTCGCCTTCGGGCGGACGCTGGAGCAGGTGCAGGCCGAGGGCACCGACCCGAAGGTGGCGCCGCACCGGGTGATGCAGGGCAACCACCCGACCACCACGATCCTGGCGGAGAAACTGACGCCGGCGACGTTCGGGCAGTTGGTGGCGCTCTACGAGCACATCACCTTCACCCAGGGCGTGATCTGGGAGATCAACTCGTTCGACCAGTGGGGTGTCGAGCTCGGCAAGGTGATGGCCAACCAGCTCGCGCCGAAGCTGACCTCGTCGTCGGCGCCCGCCGACGACGCCGACTCGTCGACGAACACGCTGATCAAGCGGTACCGGGCCCAGCGCGGCCGCTGATTTCTGTCGTACCCCGCTTCTAGGCTCAGGGTCGTGGACACCACCACGGCCCTGAGCCTTCGCATGACCAGCCTTCTTCTCGGCCCGCGTTCGTTGCCGGACGTGCCGGGCATCGTCGAGTGGTTCGGCGCCATGCAGGCGCAGGATCTCAACAGCGTCCTCTGGTCGCTCGGCGCCCGCCTGCCCGGCGTCACGCTGCCCGAGGTGGTGGCGGCGACCGAGCGGCGTGACGTCGTCCGGACGTGGCCGATGCGCGGCACGGTGCATCTCGTCCCGTCCGCCGACGCCCACTGGATGCTCGCGCTGACCGGGGTGCGCGCGCTGGGCGGGGTGGCCCGCCGCTGGGAGCAGCTCGGGCTCGACGAGAAGACCGCCGAGCGGTCCATGGAGATCCTCGCCGCCGCCCTCGCGGGCGCCGGCGGCCGCCTGACCCGCTCCGAGTGCCTGGCCGCGCTCACCGAGGGCGGCGTCGCCGTCACCGGGCAGCGCGGCTACCACCTTCTCTGGTATTCGAGTCAGCGCGCGCTGACGGCGATAGCGCCCAACCGTGGTGCCGAGCAGACGTTCGTGCTGCTCGACGAGTGGGCGGGGGAGCGCAACAGCCCATCCCGTGAGGAGGCGCTGGCGATCCTGGCACACCGCTACTTCCGGTCGCACGGCCCGACCACGGTCAAGGATTTCGCCGGCTGGACCGGGCTGACGCTGACCGACTCCCGGGCCGGGGTGGCCGCCGCCGGGCTGCGGCCGGTGGAGGTGGAGGGCGTGGAGATGTGGGCCGATCCGGCGGTGCTCGACGCCGGCCCGGTGACCGGGTGGTGGGCGCTGCCCGGCTTCGACGAGTACCTGCTGGGTTACAAGGACCGGTCGATGATGGCCACCGCCGGTCAGCTGGCCGAGGTGGTGCCGGGCGGCAACGGGGTCTTCCAGTCGACGCTGGTCCGGGACGGGCGGGTGATGGCCACCTGGAAGCGGACGCTGGGGAAGAAGGCGGTGACCGTGACCGTGCGGCCGCTGGCCGTGTTCGACCCGGAGCGGGCACGGCAGGCGCTGGAACCGTTCGCCGCGTTCGTGGGCCTCCCGCTGACTGTCAAGACTCTGCCGTGAAAACCGCGGCACGCCGGCGTTCCGTTGTCCTCACGGCGCGGCGGTGCGATGCGTGGACAAGTCATCGTCGGCTCTCCGCCGGGGCGGGATCCCGCCCGGCGCGCGGCGACCCCAGCCGCTGGCCGGGCACCTCGATGTAGCGGTGGGTGAGCCAGGAGACGCCGAGGACGACGGCCAGGTAACCGGCCGCCAGCAGCGGATCCGGGACCCGCGAGGACAGGATCGGGCGGCCCAGGTCGAGCACCACGTAGTGCACCAGGTAGACCGAATAACTGATGATCCCGATCCGGGCCGCCCATCGGGGTGTGCGCCGGTGACGCAGCAGCATGCCCGCCGCGAAGGCGCCACCGAACGTCAGCAGGGTCAGCACCGACCGGGTCACGTAGCGCGGGGTGAGCGCATTCAGCGTGATCAGCTCGCCCAGCCAGACGGTCAGCAGCGCGGCCGCCACCACGGCGATCACCACGGCCGCCCGCCGCCACGTCGTCCGACCGTGATCGGCGCGGTGGATCACCGTGCCGGTGAACATCACGGCCACGATCAGCAGGCCGTCGGCGGCGTGCGCCGGATCCATGTTGAACAGCAGCAGGCCCAGGGCCAGCACGCCCAGCAGCAGGCCACCGGCGGTCTCCGCCCAGCGGCGGCGGGACAGCACCCCGGCCAGCCCGAGCACCAGCACGGCCGCGCCGGCCGCCGGGATCGTGCCGAGCCGCAGGGGGACCAACGGGGCCGTCGCCGCGCCGAGGACGGCCAGGATCACCGGAGGGAGAAGGGAACGCTGCGCCCGTACCGTGAAAAGGGTGGTGACGAGAAGGTAGAACGCCATCTCGAAGGAGAGCGTCCAGAACACCGGGGTGACCAGCGGCACACCCAGCAGGAACGGCAGCATCGTCGCGTGACCGGCCACGGCGGCGGCCGGCTCGGCCGGCGGGTGGGCGACCACCAGGACCGCGATCACGGCGAGATAGAGCGGCAGGAGGCGGCGGGCCCGGCTGCGCCAGAACGCCCGCAGATCGCCGCGCCGCTCCAGCGAGGCCGGAATGATGTAGCCGCTGACCAGGAAGAACAACATCACCCCGGCGGTTCCGGCGTGCAGCCACTCGCCGGTGACCGCACGCAGATCGGTGAAGACGAAGCGGGTCAGATGCGCATAGACCACCAGCAGTACGGCGACGGCGCGAAGCCCGTCGAGCCACGCCATCCGTGGTGCGGTCATCGGGAAAAGATAGTTGACTGACGGTCATGTCGATTTGGACCAGTGAACTCGCCGGCACCCTGCATCACGACACGATCGAGTCGCGGCTGCTGCGGGACAACCCACTCGGCGACCCGCACGTGCGGCCACTGTGGGTCTACACCCCGCCCGGCTACGAGCAGGGCGACGAACGGTACCCGAGCATCTACGTCATCCAGGGCTACTCGGGCCAGGTCACCATGTGGGCGAACCGGCAGCCGTTCCGGGAGCCGTTCCTCGAGACCGCCGACCGGGTGTTCGCCGAAGGCCGCGCGCCCGGCTGCGTCCTGGTGTACGTCGACGCGTGGACGGCCTACGGCGGCTCGCAGTTCGTCGACTCGCCCGGCACCGGGAAGTACCACTCCTACCTCTGCGACGAGGTGGTGCCGTTCGTCGACGCCCGGTACCGGACCATCCAGGACCGGGAGTCGCGGGCCATCAGCGGCAAGTCGTCCGGCGGCTTCGGCGCGATGATCACCCCGATGCTGCGGCCCGACCTGTTCGGCGCCCTGGCCACCCACGCCGGCGACGCCCTGTACGAGTACTGCTATCTCGGCGAGTTCGCCAAGAGCGTGCGGCATCTGCGCGACTACGACGGCGACATCCTCGCCTGGTGGAAGGACTTCCAGTCGCGTGTGTCCTTCACCAAGGAGGAGGACATGTCGCTCTGCCTCCTGCTGGGCTGCACCGCGGCGTTCTCCGCCGACCCGGACGGCACCCCGCGGCTGCCGTTCGACCCCCGGTCCGGGCAGCTCCGGCCGGAGCTGTGGGAGCGCTGGCTGGAGTGGGACCCGATCCGGATGATCGACCGGTACGCCGAGCAGCTGCGTTCCCTGCGCGCCGTGTGGATCGACGCCGGCACCCGCGACGAGTGGTTCCTCGACCTGGGCGCCGAGGCGTTCCGTGACGGCCTGCGGCGGATCGGCGTGCCGGAGGAGAAGATCGCTTTCGAGCTGTTCCCGGCCAAGCACGGCGGCATCGACTTCCGTTACCCGCTCGCCGTGGAGTGGCTGGCCCACCGTCTGCTCAGATAGCGGAGACGGCCGGACGGTAGGGGCCCTCGCCGCAGTTGCGGATGCCGTGCTCACGCAGTGTCCGCAGGCAGGCGCGGAGGGCCCGGCGGCCGCCCACCGCGACGGGGGTGCCGCCGGAGTAGCCGGCGTGCAGGGCCAGCAGCACGGGGTGGCGCAGGCCGGCGCCGGGCAGCGCGTGCCACAGCGCGGTGACCGTCGAGTCGAGGGTGTGCTCGCGGTCGGGGCCGAGATGGATCGCCCGGCCGGTGTCGCCGCCGTCGAGTCGCACCGGCCCCGGATCGGCGGGAACGTCCTGGAGGAGCGGCCACAGCTCGTCCACCAGGGCGGCGAGGTCGGCGTGCTGCCGGAAGTCGAGGCCCGGCGGCCGGGGCGGGTCGAGCGCGGGCTCGTCCGAGACGAACGGCGCCGCGCAGGCGCCGCAGCGGCCGAGCAGGTGGTTGGCCTGGCGGGCCAGCTCACCCCGCCGCTGCGCCCCGTGCACCACGTTGGCGAACGGCCCGGCCGCGTGCCGTGACCGCACCTCGCGCTTGATCAGCCGGGCCGCCTCGAACGCGTCCGGCCCGGCGAGCTGCCACACCTCGGACGGCTCGCCGGTCAGGTAGCGGTCCAGGAAGGCCAGGGCCAGGCTGTGCCCGGCGTCGTCGTACTCCGACCACAGGTGCCGGACGTCGCCGGGCGACAGGCTGACCCGATGCCGGCAGACGACCCGCAGCCCGGCCGCCTCGACGGCCCGCTCCACGAAGCCGCTCAGCCCCAGCCGTAGACAGTCCGGCTTGAGCAGCAGGAAAGCCCGCTCAGCGGGGACGGCGGGCAAGCCGGCGCGGGGGACCGGCACGGCGGCGGCCTCGGATCGGGGGGTGCTGATGCCGGGACTCCTTCCTCGGGGCTGACCCGCACGATCGGCGCGGATCCCCGGGACTCAAGGGATCGGCGGACGCGAAGCGGGTGCGGCCTTCGACCGTATCCGAAAGCCGCACCCGCGGAACCGCCTCAGCCGGCCAGGTGACCCCAGCGGCCGGCCAGCTCGTCCCAGGTGCCCTGGTCCTCGACCCGGCCGCCGATCAGCACGACCACCCGGTCGGCCTGGGCCAGGGCGGCCCGCTTCGATGTGGAGCCGACCACGGTCACGCCGTGTGAGCGCAGCGCCCGCCACAGCTCCAGCTCGGTCGTCACATCCAGCGCGGACGAGACGTCGTCGGCGATCAGCAGCTCGGTCCGCGGCGCCAGCGCCCGGGCCAGGGCCAGCCGCTGGAGCTGGCCGCCGGAGAGCCGGGTGCCCTTGTGCCCGATCAGCAGCTGCAGGCCACCGCCGGCGGCGGCCAGGTCGTGCTCCAGCTGGGCCACCGACACCGCGTCCGCCGCATCCACCTCGTGCCCGAGCTGGATGTTGTCGGCGACCGTCCCGGACAGCACCCGGGGCAGCTGGGCGACGTAGCCGACCTGGTTGGGCCGCAGGAACAGCTCCGGTTCACCGACCGGCTCGCCGTTCCACCGCAACTGCCCGGTGTGGTGCACGATCCCGGCGAGCGCCCGCAGCAACGACGACTTGCCGGAGCCGACCGGGCCCACCACCAGCACCAGTTCGCCACGGTGCACGGCGAGATCCACATCGCGTACGCCCTGGGCGCCGTTCTCGTGCACCGCGCTGAAGCCGGACAGTTCCAGCGTGCGCAGCGGACTGCGTGGCGCCGTCGGCGGCGCCGGCGCCGTCCCGGCGGAGATGTCCACTCCCGCGACGTCCGCCGAGTACTCGGTGACGCCGGTCATGGCGGCCGTCCGCCGGGTCCACACCTTCGCCGACGGGTAGTGCGACACCAGCGAGGCCGTGGTCCACGCGAACCAGCGGGCCGAGCCGAGCACCGACACCGCGATCAGCGCCGCCGCCGCGGTGATGTGCCCGTTCAGGTAGATCGCCCACGCCGCGATCGGCAGCAGCCCGCTCGCGACCGACGGCGTGGACCGTGCCCACACCTGGATCGCGATCTCCCGCCGTTGCAGGTCGCTGCGGACGCCGTCGAGGTCGGCCAGGTGCGCGAGCACCGGCTCGGTGGCGCCGGCCAGCTTGACCGTGCGGGCCGCGGACAGCGACGACACCAGGGAGGTGGCGAACGCCGCCCGGGCCGCCACGGTCCTGCGGGCCGCCCGCTCCAGCCGTGGCCCGAACAGGGTGGCCGCCAGCCCGGAGAGGATCATCGTCCCGGCGAACAGCAGCCCCGGCACGAACGACCGCGAGAACAACGTCATCGACACCAGCGCGAAGATCGCCACCGAGTTGTCGATGACGTTGTCGGCGAGCATGACGACCCGCTCGGTGTCGCCGCCCTGCGCCACCACCTCGGCCGGGGTGTGCTTGCTGACCCGGCGCGGGCCGATCTGGCCGTTCACCAGGCGCAGACTGATCCGCAGCATCTGCCGCACCCACCACTCCGGGAACCAGGCCCCGGTGTAGTACAGCGTCGGGATCAGCGCCAGCAGCGCCACCGCCAGCCCGAGCGCCGGATAGAGCGGGTTGCCGACGCCGTCGACCACATCGGTCCACAGCAGCGGCAGGATCGCCCCGTCGAAGCCGAACAGCACCATGAGCACGAAGAACCCGCACGCGGCCAGGCCGAACCGTTTGTCGTTCAGCGTCAGCCGGACGATCTCCCGCATGGTGCGGGCCGGAGGCGCTTGCGGCAGCGCCGGCGGATCCACCGTGGGCAGTGGATTGGTCAGCGCGTCCGGGCCGAGCTCCTCGCGCATGGCGGTGTCCCAGTCGCGTTCGGCGACCATCACCCCGCCGCCGGCCGGCGGCGCGGCCGGCACCGCGAGGTTGCTGCTCGCCATCAGCTCGGCGAAGCGGCGCGACTCGCGCAGCGGGCCGGCCTCCAGGACCTCGCCGTCGGCGAGCACGACCACCTCGTCGCACCGCTGCACCGAGGAGAGCCGGTGCGCCACGATCACGCCGATCCGGCCCCGCAACAGCCGGTCGGTGGCCCGCTGCACCCAGGACTCGGTGACCGGGTCCATCCGGGCGGTGGCCTCGTCGAGGATCACCACCTGCGGGTCGCGGACCAGGATCCGGGCGAACGCCACCAGCTGCTCCTGGCCGGCCGAGAGCTTGTAGCCGCCCTCGCCCAGCTTGGTGTCCAGGCCGTCGGGCAGCCCGTCGGCCCAGGAGGTCAGGCCCAGCTCGTCGAGCGCCGCGCCGGCCCGGGGCAGCAGCTCGGAGTCGAAGAGCGCGATGTTCTCCGCCAGGGTGCCGGACAGGATCTCGGTACGCTGCGGGACGATCGCGGTCCACCGGCGCAGACCGTCCACACCGATGTCGTTGATGTCGAGGCCGCCGAGGAACACCGTGCCGGGCGGCACGTCCACGGCCCGGGTCAGCACCTTGGCCAGTGTGGACTTTCCGGAGCCGGTACGGCCGATCAGCGCGTACGACCTGCCGCGGGCGAAGGTGACGCTCACGTGGCGCAGTGCCGGGGGGCGGCCGCTGTCGGCCTCGCCGTACCGGAACGTCAGGTCTCGCACGACCAGGTCGCCGTCGACCGGGGGGACGCCGTCGGCCGGTTCCTGCGGTACCTCGGCCAGCAGCTGCACCCGGCCCCAGGCGCCCAGCGCGTTCTGCAGTTCGGGGACCATCCGGGTCAGGTGCTCGAGGGTGCCGCCGAAACCGAGCGCGAGCAGCCACACGGCGGTCAGGCGGGCGGCGTCGATCTGCCCGGCGTACAGCGCCCAGGCGCCGGCCACCGCGAGGAAGGCGATCAGCGAACGGGTGATCGATCCGGCCGCCGTGGTGATCTTGGCGGAGGATCGCCACACCCGGCGGCCGCGGCGCAGCACCTCGGCCGAGCGCTGCGCGAAGAGCCGCAGCACATACGGGGCGGCGAGACTGGTGCGCACGTCGTCCTGCCCGTGGATGGCCTCCTCCATCACCGCGGCCAGGTCGGACCAGGCCTCCTCCTCGGCGATGCGGATGGGGCCGATCCGCTGGATCGGCTTGTTCATCACCGTGAACAGCAGCAGTCCGACCAGGACCATCGCGACCGCCGCCGGCCACCAGACGAAGATGGTGGTCAGCACCGAGAGCGAGGCCACCGCCAGGGACTGGGCCAGGCGCACGCCGCTGCCACGAAGCTCGGCGCCGACCTGGTAGACGTCCGAGTCGATGCGGTCGAGCAGTTCGCCGACCGGGGTGTTCTCCAGGGTGGGGATGTCCTGGCCGAAGGCGACCCGGTTGAGCCGGCGGCGGGCGCGGGCGGCCCAGTCGGCGGTCAGCCGGGCGGCCACCAGGCCGACGACGACGTCGCTGAGCACCGAGGCGACGAGCGCCACGGACAGCAGGGTGAAGAGCGGGCCGGACCGGTCCACCAGGACCGGGCCGGCCAGGGCTAACGCGCCGGCCGAACCGGACGCGCCGAGCACGATCAGGAAGCCGACGAGTGCGGTGCGACTCGGGCTTGTGTCCCACAGGTCGCGGAGCAGGCGCATGAAGAGTCCTCGGGACGATGGGGAAGGCGGTGCCCCTATCGTGCTCGGCCCGATGTGGACTACTCAACGGGTTTATTCCCGACATTCCGCCTGCGCCGGGGTGGTCGAGAGCCTGGCGTGTGGAGTCCGGCCGCGCATCGCACCCGAACCTCACACACGGGGATCAGCTCGGGACGGTCCCCCGGGCGAGCACCGCCGCGGTGGGAACGGCCAGCACGCCGTCCGGCCCGCGATACGGGGCGGTGCGCTGCGTGAACTCCCGGCGGATCCGGGTGACGGTCGCCTCGTCCTGGGAGGTCAGGATCAGGCCGGTCAGCCCGATGCCGGCGGCCGGGCCGGCCCACCACTGGTCGGCGTGGATGCGCAGGGTCCAGCAGACCTCGACGGCGGACGCTTCGATCAGGCCGGCGCCGCTCAGCAGGCCGGCCAGGCCCGCCTGGTCCCGGGCGAAATCCACCGCCGGGTCGACGCGCGGCATGTCCGCCGGGCGGACCGCGCCGGCCGCGTCGAAGATCTCGTCCCACAGGCGCTGCGCCACCGGTTTCGGGTGCGGCCAGATCGTCACGGCGACCCGCCCGCCGGGCCGCGTGACGCGCCGCATCTCGGCGGCGGCGGCGACCGGGTCACCGACATGGTTGATCACGAAGTTGGCGACGGTCGCGTCGAAGGTCGCGTCCGGGAACGGCAGCACGGGCAGGATCGCCTGGCGGAACTCCGCGCCGGGCACCCGTTTCGCGGCCAGCTCCACCATGCTCGGCTCGGCGTCCACACCGGTGACCCGGGCGCCGCGCGCGTCGGCGAGCCGGGCCACCGTGCCCGAGCCCGCGCCCACGTCGAGCAGCCGGAGACCGGACAGGTCACCGTCGCCGGCCGCGGCGTCCAGCAGGTCCGGGGCGGTGTGGGCGCACAGGGTGGCCACCGAGTCGCTGAAGATCTCGGCCCGGCCGGACCACATGGACCGCTCGAACTCGTCGAAGGAGACCGTCGTCATGCCGCGGACCGCAGCGTCAGCAGGGTGATCTCGCTGGGCGCGAGGATCCGGAACGGCGGGCCCCAGAAGCCGGTGCCCCGGCTGGTGTAGAGCTGGGTCCGCTCGGAGTGGCGCGACAGGCCCTGCAGGCTCGGCTGATCGGTGCGGACCAGGTAGTGGAAGGGCCACATCTGGCCGCCGTGCGTGTGGCCGGACAACTGGAGGTCGACGCCGTGGGCGACCGCGTCGCTGATCTGCCGCGGCTGGTGGGCCAGCAGCAGGACCGGCAGCTCCGGGTCGGCGCCGGCGAGGGCGGCCTCGTGGTCGGTGCGGTGACCGGGCAGGCCGGAACCGCCGGCCGTGCGGTCGTCGACCCCCGCCACGACCAGAGAGTCGCCGCCGCGGGTCACCACCACGTGCCGGTTGTGCAGCGTCTCCCAGCCCAGGCTCTCCATGTGCGCGACCCAGCCCAGGGCGCCGCTGTGGTACTCGTGGTTGCCGGTCACGTAGACCCGGGCATGGCGGGCGCGCACGTCGGCCAGCGGGGCGGCCATCTCCAGCCGCTGCTCCACGCTGCCGTCGGCGATGTCGCCGGTGTGCGCCACGATGTCCGCGTCCAGCGAGTTGATCACCTCGGTGACGCCGCGGGACCAGCGGGCCCGGTGGATCGGCCCGTAGTGGGTGTCGGTGATCAGCACCACACGCAGCCCGTCGAGCCCGCGGCCCAGCCGGGGCAGCACTACGTCGACCTCCCGCACCCGGGAGACCCGCATCGCCTCGCGGTAGCCCCAGAGCAGCAGGCCGGTGGAGATCACCAGCACGCCGGCGGTGACCACCCGTGAGCGCAGCGGGTCGGCGACCCCGGCCGCCAGCAGGGCCAGCTCGGACAACTGGCCGAGCACCGACCAGGTGAAGAGCACCCAGATCACGCCGAGCAGCGTGTCGGCGATCCGCGCGGCCCGGTCGTTGTGACCGCCGTGCCCCCGGAACATCAGCCACGGGAACAGCGGGACGACGGCCACGAACAGCATCGTGCCGGCCGCCGCCACCAGCCCCGGCCAGTCGTTGCCCGACCACACCAGGGTCACCAGCGGGACGCCGAACAGCAGCCCCAGCACCACGAACAGGATCGCGCCGAACCGGGCCACCCGAGGGCCGCGCCCGCGCGGCTCGGTCGCGACCGCCGCCTCATCCACCGACATGAGGGCAAGCATGCCACTCGGGTGCGACAGAACCTGAGAACGGGCTCAGCCGGGGTCCGTCCCCGGCCCGGAGCCGATGATCAGGTCGGCGCGGTCCCGGGTGGCCTTGATCACCTCGGCGTTGCGCTCGTCGGTGCCGGTGGCCCACGCCACCGCCGCGTCCGGGGTCTTGCCGAACCGGACATGCCTGTCGACCAGCCGCCGGAGGCGTTCGCCGTCGTCCAGGTCGGTGTACCAGACCTCGGTCAGCAGGGCCCGCACCGGCGCCCACCGGGGCTCGTCCAGCAGCAGGTAGTTGCCCTCGGTCACGATCAGGCGGGCCGAGCGCGGGACGCCGATGCTGCCGGCGACCGGCTGTTCCAGGAGCCGCTCGAACCCGGGTGCGTAGATCATCTCGTCGCGGTCCTCGTGCAGCCGCCGGAGCAGGTTGGCGTAGCCGTACGCGTCGAAGGTGTCCGGGGCGCCCTTGCGGTCCCGCAGGCCGAGCCGGTCCAGTTCCACGTCGGCGAGGTGGAAGCCGTCCATCGGCACGTGCGCCACCCGGCCGGGGCCGAGACCGTCCGGTGGGCCGGCCGACAGGGCCCGGACCAGCTCCGTCGCCAGGGTGGTCTTGCCGGCGGCGGGTGGGCCGGTGATGCCCAGGACGGCGCGCCGCCCGTCACCGGCCAGGCGCCGGGCCCGGGCCACGAGGGCGGGGAAGGTGCGCGTCATGGGGCGACCGTACCGGTACGCCCTCTCGTCGGATGTCCGACTCAGCCGTCCCCGCGGGCCGTGCTTCCGGACAGGGTGGCGGTGGGACAAAACGACTACACGGGGGTTTAGTTGATCATGTTCCGGTCCCGTCAGGCTGTTGTCCTCACGGTTTTCGGGCTGTTGTCCGGTGCGAGCCCGGCGCACGCCGCCGAGCCGGCGCCCGGCTCCGCGGTCCGCCCGGCGGTGGAGGTCGTGGCCCGTGGCCTCGACAATCCGCGCGGGCTGGCGTTCGGCCCGCGCGGTGAGCTCTACATCGCCGAGGGTGGCCGGGGTGGCGCCGGGCCGTGCCGGGCCGGCGCCGGTGGGCGGGCCTGCTTCGGGACGTCCGGGGCGATCACCGTGGCCGAGTCCGGGCGGCAGTGGCGGGCCGAGTCGGGGCTGCCGTCGCTCGCCTCGCCGGCCGGGGCGCACGCGCTGGGCCCGTCGGACGTCACCGTCACCGCCGAGGGCGACCCGGTGCACACGGTACGGCTGGGCGGCGGCCCGGCCCCGGAGACTGCCGGGATGGCGCGGGTCGGCCGGCTCCGGGCGGCGATGGCCGACCTGGGCGCGCGGGAGATCCCGGCCGATCCGGTCGCGGTGCTCGCCACCGGGCAGGGCTATCTGGTGGTGGACGCCGCCGGCGGCGCCCTGCTCCGGGTCAGCCGGCGGGGCCGTCTCCAGACGGTCGCCACCCTGCCGCGGCACACCCCCGGGGCGCGGCCCACCTCGGTGGCGGAGGGACCGGACGGCGCCTACTACGTCGGCGAGCGGGCGGCCCGGGACGGCCGGATCTGGCGGATCGAGCCGGGCCGGGCCCCACAGGTGTACGCCTCCGGCCTCACCGGCGTCGCGGACCTGGCCTGGTCACCGGCCGGGGAGCTGTACGTCCTGGACGGCGCCGTCCTGCTGCGGGTGGGCAAGCGGGGCTCCCGCACCGTGGTCACGTCGGGCCTGACCGCCCCGGGCGGTCTGGCCCTCCGTGGTGGTGACGCGTACGTCTCCACCTGCGCCACGTGCCGCGGCGCGGGCACGGTGGTCCGGATCCGGCTGTAGATCGACTTCGGCTGGTTCTCAGGGCGGTCCCGATGCGTGTGGGACCGCCCTGAGCACCGGCCGGGACCACCGGTCTCAGCCCGGAACCCGCGGCACGGGACGCCGGTGGCGCGGGGATCGCGCCCTCCGGCGTACGAGGAAACGGGTTTTCAGGAGAGGGGGTGCAGCCCGAGCCGGAGGCCGCAGACGCCGGCCGGGGAGAGCGGCCGCGCGGTGGCCCGGGCGAGATCGGCGCGGACCCCGGCCGGAAGCTCGTCGCCGAGCGCGCACAGCGCCGGGAAGAGGTCGAGCACCTGACGGTGGCTGAGCGCACCGACCCCGATGAGCAGGCCGTTCAGGGCGGCGGTGCTGCGGGCGAGGTCGCCGCAGAGCTCCTGGCGCCACATCGGGTCGTGGACGTGCTCGGGAAACTCGCGGGCGATCCGGTTGCCGGAGGGCGCGCGCAACCCGGCGATCCCGGTCTGCCGGAAGCGGGCGACCGGGGGAGCGAGGCGGCAGGCGATGCCGAGGCGGCGGGCCAGCTGGGGCACGGTGAGCACGTCGAGGCCGGAGGCGCAGCGCTCGCAGAGGCGCTCGTAGGTGGTGGCGTGGATGACCGACGCGGGGCGCTGGCAGGCGCCGTCGAGCCCGCAGATCGGGTCGAGGATCACCTCGGTGAGGGTGCCCTCGTGGTCGAATCGGCCGACGGCGAAGTAGGTCGCCGGGGCGGTGCGGTAGTGGGCCAGTGCGGCGCGAGCGCTGACGTAGCCGTCGGGTTCGACGCCGATGCGTGGCACGCCTGCTTCGGTGTGCAGCTGAATGAGGCGGAACATGGTGCGCGCTCCCGGGGTTAGAGCGGGTTCGGTGTCGTCTTCTGATACGTATCCGGAGCGACGGAAGTTCACATGTCACTCTGCGTAGCTGCATTGTGACTATGTTTGCGCTGGCCGGGGAATCGGAAGGCCTCGAAGATTACTCGCTGTAGTGTCAGATGGCTAGTGATCCGACACCGTGCGAACGGGGGAGCCGAAGAGATCCCGAGGATTGGTAAGGTTCCCGGCCGACGACCTGGAAGTAATGGGGGGAACGTGGTGACCGCTTCGGTGGCCCATACCTGGACCACGCTGCCTGCGCTGATGTACCACTCGGTGTCGGCCGTCGATGGTCCACTGCGTGATCTGGCGGTTCCGCCGGAGCGGCTGGCCGAGCAGTTGCACGCGCTCAGCGCCGCCGGCTATCGCCTGGCCGGCCTCACCGAGGCGCTGGACCTGCTGGAGGCCGGCATCACCGAGAAGATGGTGGCCGTCACCTTCGACGACGGCTACCGCGACTTCCTCACCCAGGGAGTGCCCGCCCTGCGGGCCGCCGGAGCCGGCGCCACCCTGTACGCGTCCGTCGGCCACCTCGGCGGTCACGCCGGCTGGCTGGGCCGGTGGTCGCCCGACTTCGGCCCGATGCTCACCTGGGACGAGCTGGCCGAGGTGGCCGCCGCCGGTGTCGAGATCGGCAACCACAGCCTCATCCACCACCCGCTCGACGTGCTCTCCGAGACGCAACTGCGCGAGGAGGTGGTCAGCAGCCACGACCAGCTGGAGCAGCGGCTGCAGATGAAGGTGCGGTCGTTCGCGTACCCGCACGGCTACAACAGCGACCGGGTCCGCCGGGTGGTCGAGGCCTCCGGGCACGACAACGCCACCGAGGTGGGCCGCCGCCCGCACACCCCGTCGGAGCGCCGGTTCGCCGTGCCCCGCTTCCAGCCCACCCCCGACCACACCGGCGCCGACCTGGTGGCGCTGGTCGAGGGCGGCGGGCCGAAGCTGGCCGCGCGGGTCAAGCAACTGGCCCAGCCGGGCTGGCGGCTGGTGCGCAAGACGGCCCGCCTCGCCGGCCGGAACCTGACGTGAGCTCCGGGCACCGCGAGGGGGAGCAGGGCCTGACCCGCCGAGGGCTGCTCGGGCTGGGCGCCCTCGGCGCCGCGTCCGCGGCCGGCGTCTACGGCATGTGGAAGGCCGCCTCCCGCGAGACCACGCACACCGTCTCCGGTACGCCGTCGGCCACCGGCCCGGTCGAACCGGCGCCGCCGTCCGCCACTCCCAGCCCGTTCGCGGCCGTCGCGGACCCGGCGAAGCTGGGCGGGGTGGTCCCGTTCACGCCCGGCAAGGCGCTGCTCGGGTCGTACCTGGGCCTCACCGGGATGAGCTACCCCGAGGCGGTCAGATACCGGCGCAAGCAGCTCGGCCGCGACCACCGGATCGTGCACGTCTTCTACGCCTGGCCGGACCAGCTGCCCACGTCGATCGAGGGCATGCCGAAGAAGGCCATCCCGATGGTGTCGTGGCGCGGCCCGAAGTACGACAAGATCCTCAGCGGCGACTCCGACGAGCTGATCGCCACCGCCGCCCGCCGCCTCAAGCAGTTGGACCGCCCGACCCTGCTGCGCTGGGGCTGGGAGATGAACGGCCGCTGGTACGAGTGGGGCGGCTTCCAGAACAAGCGGGACCCCGAGGGGTTCATCAAGTGCTTCCGCCACCTGCGGGAGATCTTCGACGACCAGGGCGCCGACAACGTGTCCTGGGTGTGGAGCCCGAACTGGAGATCCAGCCCGGACGAGCACTGGAACCGGATGGAGGCGTACTACCCGGGCGACAAGTTCGTCGACTGGGTGGGCGTGTCCGGCTACGACTTCGACCGGGAGAAGCCGCCCACCCTCTTCGACCCCATCTACCAGAAGTACGCCTCCCGCAAGCCGATCCTGATCACCGAGGTCGGCTCGAAGGACTACGGCGGCACCAGCAAGGCGGACTGGATCACGGAGTTCTCCGAGTACGTGGCGCAGCGCCCGGCGATCGGCGGGTCGGTGTGGTTCGACACCGACACCCACCCCAACTACCCGGAGCGCTGGCGGTTCGACACCGACCCGCGGTCCACCGCGGCGTACAAGGCGATGGCCACCAGCCCCCGGTTCAGCGCTTGAACAGTTCCTGGTAGACGTCCGACGAACCGGTGTTCGGCAGGCACTTCGCGTCGTTCGGCCGCAGGATCGACGACTGCGAGAAGTCGCCGTCACAACGCTGGAAGTACGCCTCGTACGCCAGGTACGGGGCGTGCTCGGCGAACCACGCGTGCATCCAGCGGATGAACTCCGGGTTGTCCCTGCCGGCGTCGGCGGTCGGCATGATGCCCCACTCGCCCACCGAGAACAGCTTGCCGTGGGCGCGGGCGAAGTCGAACAGCCAGTTCAGGCCCTCCGGCGCGGCGGCGGTCCGGTCGAAGTCGGCCTTCGTCGGCGACCACGGGTGATGGTCGTAGTTGTCGATGCCGATGATGTCGACGTAGTCGTCGCCCGGGTAGCAGTTGGTGCTCAGCCCGCCGCACAGATCCTTCGGCGTGTTGTGCCCGTTGATCGTCCAGTCCAGCATCACCCGCGGGCTGGCGGACCGCAGCGCGTCGGCGGCCCTGCGGTAGCAGGCGATGTAGTCGGCGGCGTTCAGCCCTCGCCAGGCCATCGTCGGCTCGTTCATCTCCCAGCCCAGCCGGACGACCGAGTCGCCGCGCCCGTGCTGGACCATCAGCGCGCCGAAGTCACGCCAGTTCTGGTCGTAGACGCCGGCCGCGCAGTCGGCGACCAGGTTCTCGCCCTTGTCCGGAACCAGCGACTGGGAGATCACCAGGACGCCGTCGAAGTCCGCGAAGTACTCGAACGTCCAGCCGGAGCCGCGGGTCATCGAGTCGTAACTGGTCCGGTCGGTGTAGGTGTGCGCCACCTTGCAGTCCCGGCCGCGGGTCGAGCAGAACTCCTTGACCGAGGCGGTGTTCAGCACCGGGAAGCCGTTGACGCCGGACAGGCCGTTGGCCCCCGGCCAGGCGCCGGGCGCGCGGGCGAGCGCGATCTGGGCGCGCGCCGACCGCGGATCGGCGTTGGCCACCGGTTCGTCGCGCGGGGCGGCCGAACCCGGGGCGGATGCCGGGATCGAGGAGGTCTGTGCCACCGGTGTCCCCTCACCGGCCGGATCGACCGTGACGGCGAAAGCGATGGCGAGGGCGAGGGCGACGACCCCTGCCGCGGCCAGCCAGAGGCGGCCGCGCCGGGGCGTGGTGGGCGCGATGTCCGTCATACAGGCGAGTCCTAAGAGGCGGCAGCGATGATCAGGGTACGAAAGGCGGCCGGGTCGCCGCCGCGGAACAGGTTCACCGTGACCCGCTCGTCGGCCGGGACGGTGAGCCGCCCGGTCCAGTCGCCGTCGGTGTCCGGGGTGATGTCGTGCCTGCTCAGCTCCTCGCCCGAGGTGCCGGTCAGAACCATCGTGTACGGCCCGGCCGCGGCGCCCAGCCCGGCCGCGCTGACCTGCAGCGACCGGTTGCCGGCCGCGTCCACCGGCCCGGGCGGCGCGGCCGACAGCGAGGTGACCTCGAGATCGTAGGTCTGCTGCGAGTCGGTGAACGACCACACGCCGACACCGGCCAGCAGCACGCCCGCCAGGGCCAGCGGCAGCACGTCGCGGATCAGGCGCTGCCTGGAGATCGCCGGGATCCGGCGCTCGCCACCGCCGCCCGCGCCCGGGGCGCTGGCCGCCACCGCGGTGTGGGTCCGGTACACCGCGACACCGATGGAGGCCAGCGTGCTCACCGCGCACACCAGCATCCAGCTCGTCCGGTTCAGGTTGCCGCCGAGCGCCCACAGCAGCAGCCCACCGAGCACCAGCACGGCCAGGCTCAGCGACGGCACCAGGATGATCCGCTCGACCATCCCGATGTCGCGGCGGCCGCGCCGGAACAGCGCGTCGTTGATCGCCAGGCCGGGCAGCACGAAGGCGAGCATCAGGCCGCCCGGAACGGAGAGGGCGAGCGGGCCGAACTCGACGGCGAGCCCTGCCACGACCGTCAGGCCGGCGAGGACACCGGCGCGTACCGGGTTCACGAGGGTCCCATCTGGTAGATCCGTACGATGCCGTTGTCGTAGAGCCGGGAGATCGAGTTGACCCGGTCGAACTTGCCGAGCTGCGTCTCGCTCAGCGGCTCGGTGATCTGCCCGGCCATCGGGTCGTCCTGGAAGTACGCGTCGTTGGACGGCAGCAGGTCGCCCAGCCGCACGTCCACGACGAGGTAGTTGACCGCCAGCTGCTCGGCCCGCTCCTGCTCGGCCGACGTCCACGAGGCGGCGTAGAACAGCTCGCCCACCTCACGGACCGGGTCGGTCCGCCCGTACGTCGAGGACAGCGCCACCGCGGTGATGTCGCCGCCGACCCGGGCCTCCCGGGGCAGGGTCCGCTCCTGCCAGTGGGCCGCCTCCACGCCGTAGGAGTCCACCGACCGCTCGTAGGCGGCCGCCAGGTACGGCCCCGGCAGCAGCGCCGACACCGGCGGCCACCCGCCGGTACGCGCGCCGATCATCAGCAGCGTGATCAGCGCCGTTCCGATGTACACCTGGCCGGCCAGCCGCCGCCCGGTGGTGACCGCGACACCCGGCGGCGGCACCGACAGCCAGCGCCGTCCGTCCGCGTCCTTGGCCGGGATGATCTGCACGGCGTACACGATCGCGATGGCCGCGATGATCGACATCGGCACGTAGGTGAAGGTGGAGAGGCGGCCGGCGATCTCCGGGCCGTTGGTGCCGAGGAACCGGGCGCCGTTGCCGGCGAAGAACACCGCGCCGCCGACCAGCGCCGCCCACCGCCAGGTGTCCCGGTCCTTGCGCAGGATCATGTCCCGGGCCACCGCCAGGAAGAGCACGAGCAGGCCGAGCAGGCCCATGCCCTGCACCGCCAGCTGCACGAGCGGCACCGGTTTGGCGGCGCCCGCCTCCTCACTGGCGGCCCCGCCGAACATCTGGTTCAGCGAGGCGGCCAGACGTTCCACCGGCGCCTCGAGGTACGAGATGACGTCCTGTGCTACGAAACCGATCCAGCAGCAGACGACGGCCAGCGCCACGGCCGGCAGGATCAGCGTCTCCCAGGGCCGCGGCTTCTCCAGCACGAGCTCGGTGACGGCCAGCAGCAGCAGCGTCGCGACCAGGGCGAACGCCGTGACGTGGTGGCTCACCGTGGTCATCGTGATGCCGACGACGGCGAGCGCGAAGAACTTGCGGCCGCCACCGGTGCGCCAGCGGCGGTGCGCCCACACCGTCAGCATGAAGAACGGCAGCGCGGCGGTCTGGTACAGGAACATCGAGTTGAAGAACAGGTAGTGCATGGCCGTCGCGTAGGTCACGCAGGCCACACCGGCCATCGCCGGCGAGTTGCTGGCCCGCAGCACCGCGGCGAACAGCAGGCCCACGAAGATCAGGTGGGCGACGCCGGCGACGATGGTGCCG
Organism: Actinoplanes sp. NPDC049802; assembly: GCF_040656595.1. Taxonomy (NCBI): domain Bacteria; kingdom Bacillati; phylum Actinomycetota; class Actinomycetes; order Micromonosporales; family Micromonosporaceae; genus Actinoplanes; species Actinoplanes sp. NPDC049802. Next base: position 38,764 of record NZ_JBFAMR010000048.1, on the reverse strand, counting down.
GCCGCGGTCACCGGCAGCCCGGTGAGCAGCGCCAGCCCGGCGCCCATCTCGGCCAGGCCCGGGAAGTGCACGGCCGGTGGCAGCGCGTTGTTCTGCCGGAACAGCTCGCCGGACTCGGTGATCAGCGTGGTGGCCAGCCAGTGCTGCAGCTCGTCGGGGAACCGGAACTGGTCCGGGCTGTACATCCACTTCAGCATGTACTGGTTCAGCGCCAGCCCCATCACCAGGATGAACGACTCGGCGACCCCGGCCAGCCGGCTGAGCAGCCGGAACACGACGGGGGAGAAGACGATGACCTGGCCGATCCAGTAGAAGGCCATGGCCGACGACGACTCGGCACGGCCACCGGCGTACGCCATGGCCATCAGCACCACGCCGATCGTGGACACGGCGATGACCCAGGGCGCCCAGCCGAGGTCGATGGCCGTACGCGGAACGGGTTTCGGCTCGGCCGGGAGCCGGATGATGACCGTGTCGTCGTGGACGGCCCGTTTGTCGACGGCGACACGTCCGGCCGCCTTCTTCTTCGGCGCCTGCGGCAGCCGGAGGAGAACGGTGTCGTCGCCGGCCGCCCGCTTCCGGACCGTGGTCAGCGCCTGCGTGCTGGTGGTCTTCGGCTTGGGCCCGCCGGGCAGCCGGATGATGACGGTGTCGTCGCTGCCCGCCTTCTTCCTGGCGGCGGCCTTCCTCGGCGCCTGCGGCAGCCGGATGATGACGGTGTCGTCGCCCGCGGGCCGCTTCTTGGACGGTCCGGTCGCCCGGATCACCACCGTGTCGTCCGGCGACGGCTTCCTGGCCGGTTTGATCAGCACGGTGTCGTCCGGCGAAACCGGTCTCGCCGGCCTGCCCGGCTTGATCACGACCGTGTCCTCGCCGGCCGACCGGGCCGGTTCCGCGAGCGGCCGGGTGGCCTCTTCACTCCCGCCCTGATCCTCCGGCGCGAGCCGGGTGATCACGACGGTCTCGTCGGGTCGCGAGTCCGCGTCCTTCGCGGTCGCTGCCTCCGGCGTCCGTTTCCGGTCGGACGTCGGCTGGTCCCCCATGAAAAGAGCCTCCACACTGTTGGCGAGACTTCCACCGCCCAGGCCAGGGCGGTGGAAGCTTACGCCGCGTTGATCGTTTAGCGGGTTTCCCGGAGTTTCGCCCGGGCGGCACGCCGACCCCGGAGGTACGCACGCGGTCCGGCAATCATCCCCCGCCGGTTGGCCGTCAGCAGCTCTCGCGGGAAATCGTCCTGCAGAGTCGACACCCGCAGGCTGTCCGAGCCGGTCAGGTCACGCAGCGCGGTCGGCGCCAGCCTCATCAGCGGCCAGAGCAGCCCCGGGCGGCCGAGCAGCAGGCTGGTGTACGCGGCGGTGAGTCCCGTGCCGTACCCGACCATCTGCTTGTGCAGGCCCTCGAAGTCGCGCCGGTGGTAGTGGTGGGTCACCGCGGTGGGCTGGTAGACGATCGTCCCGCCGGCCAGCAGCACCTTGGTGAACGCCAGGGTGTCCTCCGAGCCCATGGCGGGTGTGCCGGCGCCGAGCGCGTTGTCCCAGCCGCCGATCCGCTCGATCACACCGGGCCGGAAGGTCATGTTCGCCCCGGTGCCGAACGGTGGCAGCGGGTAGAGCGGGCTCTGCCGGTGCGCGGTGTGCGGGCCGAAGGTGTCCGGTTGGAAACCGCGGCCCTTGCTGTGCCCGCCGAACTGCTCGAACCACATCTGTGCGCGGGTCTCCAGCTCGGCCGGGACGATCACGCCGGAGACCACCTCGGCGTCCGGGTTCTCGACCAGCGCCCGTGCCACCTCGGCCAGCCAGTACGTGTCGGCCAGCTCGTCGTCGTCGATCCAGGCGACGATCTCGCCCCGGGTCGCGGCCTCGGCCGAGTTGCGGGCGAACGACAGCCCCGCCTTCGGCTCCAGCAGGTAGTCGACCGGGCCGCGGCGGGCCGCCGACCGGGCCACCTCGGCGGTCGCGTCGGTCGCCGGGGCGTTGTCCACCACCAGGATCCGGGCCGGCATGTAGTGCTGGGCGAGCAGGCTGTCCAGGCAGCGGGCCAGCGCGCCGGGCCGCTCCCGGGTGCAGACCACCACGGTGATGTCCGGAGCGGCGGCCAGCGCGGTGCGCCGGCCGGCCAGGAAGGCGGGCTCGGCGGCCGGGGTGAAGCCGTGCGACGGCACCGGGGCGCCGCCGAGTCGTGGGCGCACCACGTCGCCCAGCTCCTTCTCGACGGCGGTGGCCAGGTCGCCCGGGGTCAGACCGTGCTCTCCGACGTCCACCAGGATCGTGCCGAGCGGCTCGGTGAAGAGCCGGACCAGCGCCCAGGCCTGCTGGACCCGGCGGCCGTCCGGCGCCACCGCGCCGACCGACGGCAGCGGTTCGGACAGTTCCAGGTCGAGGACGACAGCGGGCAGGATGCCGCTCTCCTCGTCGAGCCGCGGCGCGGCCGGGACAGTCGCGGTCACGGGGTGGCCTCCACCGGGGTACGGCGGCTGGGCCGCTTCGAGCTGACGGTCTCTACGACGCCACCGAATCCGGCCGCGGCAACGCCGGCGACGACGCCGCCGGAACGCAGGAAGTTGTCCGGGCCCTTGCCGGTCAGGCCGGCGCCCAGGTAGCGGAACATCGCCTTGGGCAGCGCCCACAGATAGTCGCGCTCGGCGCCGAGCGCGTCGTTCTCGTGCAGGCCGGCCATCTGGACCTTGCCCCGGCCCTCGGCGTAGCACCGCCGCACGAAGAACTTGAAGCTGGCCCGCTCGGCCGGGACCTCGTGCTGGATGACGGCGCTCGGCACGTACATCCAGCGGCCGCCGCCGACCTGGCTCATGCGCAGGCACAGGTCGGTGTCCTCGGGCCGGTTGCGGGAGCCGAGCTTGCCGAAGCCGACCCGGAAGCCGCCGGCCGCCTCGAAGACCTCCTTGCGGACGATCATGTTGGCCGACCACACGTTGCGGATCGGGGCGGTCTCGGTGGGCATGCCGGCGTACGAGCCGCCGACCGCCCAGAGGAACTCGGCCGGCATCCAGCGCGGGGCCGGGCCCTCCCACGCGGGCTGGATCGCCCCGCCGGTGCCGACCACCGACGGGTCCGCGAACGGCTCGATCTGGCGGGCCAGCCAGTTCGGGTCCGCGATGATGTCGTCGTCGAGGAAGGCGATCAGCGGCGTGCCGGCGTGGAACGCGCCGGTGTTGCGGTTGCCGGAGACGCCCTGGGCGAACGCGTTCTGCAGCACGGTGACGCCGGGCAGCTCGCGCTGGATCCGTTCGTACATCGCGGGGTTGTGGTCGACCACCACGACGATCTCGTCAGGCGTGTGCGTCTGGGAGCGGGCCGAGGCCAGCGTCCGGGTCAGGTAATCCCAGCGCACCTCGGAGTAGGTGGGAATGACGATCGTCGTGGCGAGAGGGGTGTGAATCACGAGGGGAGTGCTCCTGTGGGCGGAAGGGCCGCTCGGTGCGTTCAGTCGTCGAGCGAGGTGGAGCTGCGGAGCTTGTTGATGTCCTGGGTCTGCACGCTGCCGAGGTCGTCCAGCACCCGGGCCCGGGCGGCGCTCAGGTCCTGAGTGGGCTGGGTGCCGAGGTCGTCCAGCGCGCGGCTGCGGATCTTGTTGATGTCGTCGGAGCGGCGGGCGCCGACGTCCTCGCGGCGGGCCGCCCGGTTGAGGTGGCTCGCGTCACGTCGCGGGTCGGCCGGGTGGCGGGTGGCGGCCTGGTAGCCGGGGACGGCCGGCGCGTGCGGGTTCACGACCTGGCCGAGACCGCGCGACTGCGGGGTGCTGACCGGCGGCGCGATGAGCTGCAGTCCCTCGACGAACGGGCGGAGGCCGGCGCCGCGACGGCGGCGCATCCGCCCGAACTCGCTGAAGATCGTGCGGAGGACCCGGAAGCCGTCACGGAAGGTGTTCAGGTTGCTCTGCCCGAAGATCCGCTCGTGCTCGGTGCTGCCGACCTCGCCGACCTTCAGCTTCTCGGCGACCGCGCGGATGTTGATCATCGTCTCGATCTCGAAGCCGTCGCCCCACAGCTTGCTGCCGTCGGACGGGCGGGGCAGCGAGACGTCCGGCAGGTCGAGAGCCGGCACGACCGAGCGCCAGAAGGCGTTGTAGCCGTAGCAGAGGTCGGTGAAGTGCGTCCGGAACAGGACGTTCACCACCAGGTTGAGGCCGTCGTTGCCGAGCTTGCGCAGCTTGGTGATGTCGTGGCTGTGGCCGCCGTGGCTGAAGCGGGAGCCCTTCACGAAGTGGTCGCCCTTGATCAGCTTGTCGACGAAGAGCGGGATCTCCGCCGGGTCGGTCGAACCGTCGGCGTCGATCATCACGATGATGTCGCCGGTGCACGCGGCGAAGCCGCACGCCAGGGCGTTGCCCTTGCCGGTCCGGGTCTGCTGCACGATCACCGCGTCCGGCCGCAGCTCGCGGGCCACCTCCACGGTCCGGTCCTTGGAGCCACCATCGACGATGATCACTTCGGTGATCAGTGGCGGGAGCTTCTCGAACACGTGCGGCAGGTTCCGCTCCTCGTTGAGGGTAGGAATCACGACGCTTACGGTCGGTGAGTGCGGACGGTTACTGTCGGTGTTCGTATTCAAGTGCGAAAGCTCCATGTCGGTCCCTTCCGGGGGCAGCTATGCGACTCTTTGTTGCGCGAATTCCCGAAGGGCATCGCACAGCCGCTCGCTTCAGGAAATCAACCTAGCAACGGATTACGTAGCGTCAACAGACCACGAGAAAGCTTCAGGTCACAGGTGACCTGAAACTGACAGTTGCAGTATGACTAGTGCAAGTACTAGCAGGTCGGCGCACGCGATCAAGCCCACATTTGTTACGTTGCGTTACGGACATAGCCTGTAGTAATGGATCAGTCCGGAGAGTCTCTGGCAAATGCATTAAGCCCGAGTGGATCACCGCAAAAACGGACAAGATCGACTTATACCGCGCTCGTTATTTGCTTACTTTCCGGACCTATCCGTTTACGCGCTGTGAACGGGGTCACTTTGACCGGTAACTGTCCGGTGGCAGTCCGTGAGCGCTACGGTTGATTCGTGCGAACAATCGCCGGCCGCCCGTAGCCTTCGGGCCTGTCCGCCGTTGGTGAGGCGATGCTGATTCAAACCGGACTCTGCGTCTGTGGGCACCCGTATCGGGCGCATGAGCACTACCGTTCCGGGTCGGAGTGCGCGCTTTGCGAGCTTGGCCGCTGCCCCCGCTTCCGGCCGGCCAAGCCCTGGTGGCGCCGCATGTTCAGGATTCGCTGACCCTCCGCCGTTCGGCTGACGAGGGATCCTCCGCCTGCCGTCGATACGGCCGACCGGTGATCAGCCAGTTCGGCCGATCTCGATGGTCCGGTGATCGACCGGATCGCTCTTTTTCGATGACCCTGAGTATCGGATCGGGCATCTGGGATCAAGTCGGCGGGTCGCAAATTCCTAGCGGCTCTGTAGGCTTAGTGTCACTTCGAGCCGAGGGGAGACCCCATGTCACTTCCCGACTTCCTGATCGCCGGCGTGCCGAAGGCCGGAACCACCGCGCTGCACGCCGCGCTGGCCGGCCACCCCCAGTTGTTCCTGCCGCAGGTCAAGGAGCCGAAGCACTTCCTCTCCGACGGTCCGCCCCCGACTTCCGGGGGGCCGGGCGACGTGCAGACCTACCAGGAGCACGTGTGGCGCCGTACCGACTACGAGAAGCTGTTCGACGCGGCCCCGCCCGGTTCCCGCAAAGGCGAGGCCACGCCCTTCTATCTCTACGACCTGAAGGCCCACGACCGCATCAGGGCGCTCGTCCCGGATGTGAGGCTGATCCTCCTGTTGCGCGACCCGGTGGACCGTGCCCACTCCAACTGGACGCACCTGTGGGTGGCCGGCCTCGAGGAAGAGGCCGACTTCCTGGCCGCCTGCCGCGCCGAGGAGTCCCGCCGGGCCGCCGGCTGGGCCGACTTCTGGCACTACATCGAGCTGGGCCGGTACGGCCGCCGGTTGGAGCACCTCTACCAGCGCTTCTCCCGCGACCAGGTGCTGCTGCTGCGCTACCGCGACCTGAAGGACCGCCCGGCCGAGACGCTGGACCGGGTCTGCTCCTTCCTCGGTGTGCGCACCGGGGTGCTCACCGTGATCCCACGGGAGAACGTGAACCGTCACTACGTCGAGGACAACCGGGTGAACCGGGTGCTGCGCAACATGCTGCGTGCCGGCGGGAACTTCGGCCACCGTTTCCCGGTGCCGCTGCGCCTGGCCGCCCGGGGGCCGCTGCTCACCCTGCTGCACCGCAAACGCGGGAACCGGCCGGGCACCACCCCGGAGGAGCGGGCCGCGTTGCTGCCGTACTTCGCCGACGACATCGCGCTGTTGCAGGACGTCACCGGGGAGCGCTACGACGACTGGCTGAGCCTGGACCGACACGCCCGAACCGGGTAAACACCGCAATCCCCATAGCTGATGCAGACTTGGCGGGACCGTCGCCGAACACCACCGGGAGCCGTCTTGACCATCGGAATCACCGCCCTGCCCCTGCCCGGATGGGAGGACTCCACCGTGGTGGTGGAGCCGCCCGGCGCCGAGCCGGGAGCCTGGTCCGGCGCGCCCAGCCCGGTCGTCGCCGACGGCCACGTCTACCTGGCCTACCGCCTCCGGCTGCCGATCGGCGCCGGGCGCGGGATCGCCAACGTGGTGGCCCGCTCCGCCGACGGGCTCCACTTCACCGTGGTCGCCGAGATCGGCAAGGACCGCTTCGGCGCCGAGTCGCTGGAGCGTCCCGCACTGGTACGCACCCCCGAGGGCCGGTGGCGGCTCTACGTCAGCGCCGCCACGCCCGGGACCAAGCACTGGCGAGTCGACCTGCTGGAGGCCGGCACCCCGGAAGGCCTGGCCACCGCGCCCGCTCGCACCGTCCTGGCCGGTGACGACACCGTCGGCGTCAAGGACCCGGTGCTGCACCACGACGAGCACGGCTGGCACCTGTGGGCCTCGGTCCACCCCCTGGAGAGCTGGGACGACGCCGACCGGATGACCACCCGGTACGCCACCGGCCCGGACGGCGTGCACTGGACCTGGGCGCGCACCGCGCTGACCGGGCGGCCGGGGGAGTGGGACGCGCGCGGCGTGCGGGTCTCCGCGGTGGTGGTCGACGGCGACGAGATCACGGCCGCCTACGACGGGCGCGCCACGGCCGGGGAGAACTGGGAGGAGCGCACCGGCGTGGCCCGTGGGCGACGGCTGCCGGACGGCACGTTCGGCCGGCTCACCGCCGAGGAGCGGCCGCCCGTCGGCAGCCCGCACGCGCCGCACGGGCTGCGCTACCTCAGCCTGGTGGCGTTGCCGGACGGGCGGCAGCGGCTCTACTACGAGGCGACCCGCGCCGACGGGGCGCACGACCTGCGCACCGAACTGGCCTGACTTCGTCGCGCACAGTGATCGTCCGCGAGCGGACCGGCACCGCCCGGGAGAGCGTGATCACCCCTGCCGGCAGCGGTCTCGACGGGAAGATCCACATGGCCTAACGTCGGCCGAGGACGTCAGCGGTGCGCGACACCGGCCACGCTGTCGATGGCGGGGCCCGACCCACGAGGAAGGGCTTCGCCATTTCCCGTCGTTACTCTCCGTGATGCTTCCTCCGTCGGTGCGCAGGGTGACGCCGGACACCATTCATTTCCGGCCCGGACCGCTCTTTCCCTCCACATCGGAGATTTGTTTGGGAGCGTTTCCAAGAACGGCGAATAACGATGTCGTTAACCGTGTCCGAAAATTGCGGAGCCGGCCATTCGGCCCGGCTGGGCGGAAGCGGCGTTTGTGCCCGGATGACCTGGGTATCGGCACATCCGAGCGGGAGAGACCCGGTCGGAGGGGGCGCGATGCGGACGCTGGGTGGCCGGTACCGGCTGGTGAACCGTATCGGTCTGGGCGGCATGTCGGAGGTGTGGCGCGGGCACGACCACGTGCTCGACCGGCCGGTCGCCGTCAAGATCATGGCGCCCGCGGTGGAAGGCACCCTCGGGGACACCGGCGTCGCCCTGATCCGGGCCGAGGCCCGCTCCGCCGCGCGGCTCGCCCACCCCAACGTCGCCGGTGTGCACGACTTCGGCACCTCAACGGCCGCCGGCCGCGACGTCCCGTACATCGTGATGGAACTGGTCGAGGGCCAGACCCTCGGTGAGCACCTGGCCGCCGGCCGCCTGGACTGGCGCATCGGCGTGCGCATCTGCGCCGAGGTCGCGGCCGCCCTGGCCGCCGCGCACGCCGAGGACATCGTGCACCGCGACATCAAACCGGCCAACATCATGCTCACCCCCGCCGGCGCCAAGGTCCTCGACTTCGGCATCGCCGCCGTCGTCGGCTCACCCGACCCGGACCCGGACGGCCCGGTCATGGGCACCCCCGCCTACATCGCGCCGGAACGCTTCGAAGGCCTGCCCGCCACCCCCGCGGCCGACATGTTCGCGCTGGGCACGCTCCTCCACCACTGCCTCTGCGGCCGCCTGCCGTGGAACGCGCGCACCCACACCGAGATGGTCATCGCCCAGCGCTTCGCCGACCCGGAACCGCTGCCGCACATCGACGGCCTACCACCCGAGGTCCTCGACCTGTGCGCCCGCTGCCTCTCCCGGGACCCCGCCGAACGGCCCACCGCGCTGATGGCCGCCCTCCTGCTCGCCGAATCGGTCGACGCCCGCGTCTACGTCCCCCTCCGCGACCTCGACCCGGACGTCCGCCACACCCCGCCCGTCTCCCCCTGGGACGAACGCGCGGCCTCCGCCCCCACCTCCGAAGCCCACCTCCCGGCCCCACCACCCGGAACCGCCGCCGCCTCCGAGCCGCCCGGCGGTCCGGCGCCGGCGGGTGCCGCCGGTCCGTCCTCGGCGGGTGCCGCCGGCCCGGTTGCGGCGGCCGGACATCCACCGCCGGTGATCTCCGCGGAACAGCCCGGGCCGATTCCCGCAGAGCGGGACGCTCGGCAGACCAGCAACCCGGTGCCGTCCTCCGCCGCCCGTCCGAGGCGATCCCCCGGCCGCCAGCGCCCGGCGCACGATCACGTCGGCCGCCATCGCGCCGGCTGACGACGGTCCCTCCAGGCGGTTCTCTCCCGCATCTTCTCCGGTACGCGGTGGATCGCCCCCGGCGACCAGCCCTGTCCCGCGTGTGCCACGCGAGGCGCTGCCCACTCCCGGCCGTGCCGCGCCCGCCGGGCTCGAGCGGCCGGTCCCTCTCCACGACCGGAGCCGGTGACGAGCGGCGTTCAGCGGTGACCGGGGTGCCGGCCGCGCGATCGGCGGACCGGACCTGGTGACGTGCGGCGCTCGGCGGTGACCGGAGTCCCGGCCGGGCGATCCGGCAGACCGGAGCTGATGATGAGTGACGCTCAGCGGTGACCGGGGTGCCGTTCGGGCGATCGGCGGACCGGAGCTGATGATGAGCGGCGTTCAGCGGTGACCGGGGTGCCGTTCGGGCGATCGGCGGACCGGAGCTGGTGACGTGCGGCGCTCGGCGGTGACCGGGGTCCCGGCCGGGCGATCGGCAGACCGGAGCTGACGATGAGTGACGCTCGGTCGGGGCCGGGCGGTCGGCGCTATCGATCGCCGGGACGTCGATCCGGAGACGTCTCATCCGGATCCGTGCTGTCGAACTGTGCGGCTTCCGGTCGCGTCTCCGGCCGGGTGAGCGGCCCGGACGCCGCCGGGCCGGCGGGCTGCCGGCGCAGGCGGGAGTGGCGATACCCGTAGGCCGCGTAGATCACCAGGCCGACCGCGAGCCAGGCGATGAACCGGATCCAGGTGTCGAGCGGGAGGTCGGCCATCAGGTAGACGGCGAACAGGACGCCCAGGATCGGAAGCAACGGGGACCACGGCACCCGATACGGGCGAGGCATGTCCGGCCGGGTCCGGCGCAGGATTATCACGCCGATGTTCACCAGCACGAATGCGAACAGCGTGCCGATGTTGACCAGCTCCACGATGGTGCCGAGCGGGACCAGCGCGGCCAGCACGGAGATCAGCAGGCCGAGGATGACGGTGAGCCGGGCCGGCGTGCCGTACCGGCGGTTGACCGCCGCCAGCCGGCGCGGCATCAGGCCGTCGCGGCACATGGCGAAGAAGATCCGGGTCTGGCCGTAGAAGATGACCAGGACCACGCTGGTGATCGCGACCACCGCACCGAGAGCGAGGATCGCGGCCGCCCAGTTCAGCCCGGCGCCCTCGTCGAGAGCCGTGGCCAGCGGCGCGTCGCTGCCGGACATCTGCTCGGGGGTGGCGATCCCGATCGCGCCGACCACCGTCAGCACGTAGAACACCGTGCAGATCAGCAGCGAGCCGAGGATGGCCAGCGGCAGGTCCTTGGCCGGGTTGCGGGCCTCCTCGCTGCCGGTGGAGACCGCGTCGAACCCGATGTAGGCGAAGAAGATGATCGCGGCCGCCGCGGTCACGCCGTCCACGCCGGCCGGGGCGAACGGGGTGAAGTTGCCGGTGCTGAAGTTCGCGAACGCCACCACGATGAAGAAGACCAGCACGGCCAGCTTGACGGCCACCATGATCAGGTTGACCCGCGCGCTCTCGGTCACGCCGCGGACCAGCAGCAACGTGATCGCCAGGACGATCAGGACGGCCGGCAGGTTGAAGACGCCGCCGTCCTCCGGAGACTTCGAGATCGCGTCCGGCAGCGCGACGCCGAACGCCGCGTCCAGGAACGCGTTGAGGTTGCCACCCCAGCCGACAGCGATCGCGGCGACCGACACCCCGTACTCCAGGATCAGGTCCCAGCCGATCACCCAGGCGACCAGTTCGCCCAGCGTGGCATAGGCGTAGGTGTAGGCGCTGCCGGCGACCGGGATCGACGACGCCAGCTCGGCGTAGGACAGCGCCGAGAAGGCACAGGCCACCGCGGCCAGCACGAACGACAGGATGACGGCCGGCCCGGCAAGGCCCGCGCCTTCGCCGATCACCACGAAGATGCCGGTTCCGATGATCGCGCCGACGCCCATCGCGGTCAGGTGGGTGATCCCGACCGCCCTCTTGAGCGTGGCTTCCTCTCCGGACGTCTCGTGGATCATCGACCGTACGTCGCGGATCGCGAACAGTCCTGATCTGGCCATGCCGCGCCCCCTCCATCAGCCCGCCTCAGGCCACCGTCAACCCTGTTCCCTGGTTCCGCAAGCGGGACGCCGAGTTGATCAGCGCGATGTGGGAACCATTGCGTCCCGAGTTGCCGCCGGTCGGCGAGTGTGGTGGATGAGGTTCGACATGGCCTGTCCGCGTGGTACCGCCGGGATCGGGCCGTCACCGCGGGCCGGACGGGCAGCGGCGGCCCCGCCGATGAGAAACCCGTGAGCGTACGCGTTGTGCGCCGTGATCGCCGTCTTCCACGGCAGCCTGCGAGGGTGGCCGCGACGGCTGTACGGTGGACGAACGGGCAGTCAGCCAGCTCGGAGGGCGTGATGGGCGAGGCCGTGATGACGACACGGCGGCAGGCCGACGGCGCGACCGTGGTCGACGTTCGCGGCAGCCTCGACGCGGCCACTGTCGACGGGCTGCGTTCGGCGGTTCTGGAGACGCTTCAGCGCGACCGTCCCCGGCTGATGATCGTGGATCTGACGTTCGTGACGTTCATGGATTCGATGGGCGTCGGCATGTTGGTCGCCGGTCACGAGGCGGCCCGTGACCTGGGTGCCCGCTTCCTGCTGCGCAATCCGAGCGAGTTCGTGCACCGGCAGCTGCGGATCACCGGGCTGACCAGCCTGTTCGGCCTGCCGTCCGAGTCGGGGGCGCAGCCCTACTGGATTTGAGTGTCCGGCCGGCCGGGTGTGCGGCTCACCGGATCCGGGTGTCAGTGTGCCACCGGGAAGCGGATCGGGCCGCGGATCAGGCCGGAACGGCGCCGCCGCAGCGTGCCGGCACGCCGCAGACCGGGCATCCGTTCGGCCAGTCGCTGCAACGCGACGGTCGCCTCCAGCCGGGCCAGCGGTGCGCCGACGCAGTAGTGGATGCCGCTGGAGAAGGCCAGGTGGTCGGCTTCCGCGACACGGTGGATGTCGAAACGGGCGGCGTCGGTGAACACGGCCGGGTCGCGGCCGGCCGCCCCGAGCAGGGTGACCACGAACTGGCCGCGCCGGACCGCCCGGCCGGCGATCTCGACGTCCTCGAGCGCGCACCGCGCGGTCCGCTGCACCGGTGGATCCCAGCGCAGGGTCTCCTCGACGGCCGGCCCGGCGAGCCCGGCCGGGTCGGCGCACAGGGCCGCCCACTGGCCGGGGTGGTCGAGCAGGGCGCTGACCGCGTTGCCGATCAGGTTGACCGTGGTCTCGAAGCCGGCCACCAGCAGCAGCCGCAGTAGCGGCATCATCTCGGCGGTCTCGACCTGGGCGCCCTCGGCGGCCAGCAGCCGGCCGACCACGTCGTCCGGCCGCGCGGGCATCGTCCGGCGTGTGGCGACGAGCCGGGCGAAGACGTCTTCCAACTCCCGGCTGGCGGTGATCAGGCGGCTCGCGTGGCGGAGCGAACGGATGCCGTCGAGAGCGCTGCCGAAGGTGGCGCCGTGTTCGGCGAACCGGCTCGCGTCGGCGTCCGGCACGCCCAGCAGGTCGGTGATCACCGCGATCGGCAGCGGCGCGGAGAATTTGCTGACCAGGTCGAAGGTCTCCGCCGCGGAGGCTTCCTCGAGGAGCTTGTCGACGGTCTGCTCGATCTGGGGGCGGAAGCCGGCGATCTGCCGCGGGCTGAACGACGGCTGGGCCAGACGGCGCAGTCGGGTGTGGTCGGGCGGGTCGCGATCCAGGAAGGACATGTCGACCTGGGTGCCCGGTGGGGGCGGGCCGACGTTGTCCGCGGCGCGCACCCCGAACCGGCGGTCCCGCAGCACGGTGTCACACACCCGGTGGCTGGGGGTGACGTAGTTGCCGAGACGGGTGGGCGTCAGGTCACCCTGAGCGCGGAGACCGTCATAGACCGCGTACGGGTCGCGGCGGCCGGGCGCCAGGTGCAACCGGGACATCGGGTCGCCGCGCAGGTAACCGTGGTAGGCGACGGACAGCCGGTTCGCGTACAGGGTGGTGGCGAAACGCAGGGCCCGCACGGTGCCCTCCTCCCGAAGGTGCCTACCGGCAGCCTAGGGGAGGAGGGCGAGCGGGGCACTCAGCTGGTCTCGGCGACGTACCCGATCAGGTGGGCGAGGGCCGCGTTCCAGTTGATGGTGAGCTCGTTGGTGGACCAGGACTGGATGTCGTCGATGTAGCAGAACTGGCCGGTGCAGCCCTTGAGCAGGTTCTGCGCGACCGGGTCCTGGATCGACGAGTTGGGGCCGCCGGCCAGGGTGCCGGCGGGCGGGTGCGGCAGCGACGGGTCGAGCTGTGCGGCGTACCAGCGGCTGTGCTGGTTCTTCGCGTTGACCTCGCCGTAGCCGGTGACGTAGGAGATGTTCAGGGCGTTGCGGCCGAACAGGTAGTCCAGGCCGGTCAGCAGCCCGTCGCGGTAACGGTCCCCGCCGGTGAGCCGGTGGGCCGCGGCGATCACCACCAGGTTGTTGGCGATGACGCTGCTGGAGCCCCAGTCCCAGACGTTGTTCGCGGGCGCGTAGCCGACGCCGTACGGGTGCTGCCTCTGGATCGCCAGGTACTCCTCGGCGCCCTTGACGACCTGGGCCTTGACCGCCGCGAGACCGGGCAGCCGGTTCGGGGTGAGGGCGAGGTCCAGTTTGGCGGCGGCCGCGGTGACCGCCCAGTCGAACGCGACCGGGCCGAACACGTCGGCGGTGTGCTCCGGCGACGCCAGGACGTCGGCCGCGTACTTCTTCTCGCCGGTGGTCAGGTACAGCTCGGCGGCCGCCCAGTAGAACTCGTCGGACACCTTGTCGTCGTTGTAGGGGCCGCCGCCGGTGCCGTCGGACGCGGGAGCGTACCGGGCCGGGTTCGCCTTGGCGGCGTCGTAGGCGGTGCGCGCGGCAGCGAGGGCACGGGCCGCGAAGGCCGCGTCGAACGGCTTGTAGAGGCGGGCCGCCTGGGCCGCGGTGGCGGCCACGTTCAGGGTCGCCGCGGTGGAGACCGGGTGCAGCTCACGGGGCTGCGGGTCGAGGTGCGGCAACAGCGGCAGACCGGTCCACGCCTGATCGTGGATCTTGTGGTGGACCAGGCCGGCGTTCGGCTTGCCGGCCGGGACCTGCATGCTGAGCAGGAACTCCAGTTCCCAGCGGGCCTCGTCGAGGATGTCCGGCACCCGGTTGCCGCTCTCCGGGATGGTGAGGTTCACCTTGCGGGAGCCCTTGTTGTGCTCGTACTCCGACAGCAGCTCCCAGACCGAGATGCCGCCGTTGACGACGTATTTGCCGTGGTCGCCGGCGTCGTACCAGCCGCCGCGCACGTCGAGGGTGTAGTCGCAGACGCCGGGCTGGCAGGGCACCGCGCCGTCACCCTGGTTCGGGGCGACGTCGACGTGACCGGCCGGGCGGCCGTACCCGGGCCGCAGGTCGTCACGGATCTCGATGCCGGAGCGCTGGGTGTAGTACAACTCGAGCGCGTCGGTGCGCAGCTGGTCGTACGCCCCGGGTTTGATGTCGAAGGGTCGTGAGGTCTCGCCGTCGGCGGTGAGGGTGAGCCCCGCGGCCTTGTGGCGATAGCCGCCGAAGTCGATGGTGTGGACGTTCTGGCCGGAGGAGACGTCGACGCCGCGCGGCTTGGTGACGCCCCGCTTGACGACGGTTCCGGCGCTGGTGCGCAACTCCCAGGGCAACGCGGTGGTCGACGCGGTGACCAGGGTGGCGCCCTTCGAGCCGTCCGGCAGGTAGGCGACCTGGTTGACCCGCACGCGCGGCCCGGTGTCCGGCTCGTAGACCTCCGGCGGCACGCCGCCGACCAGCGAGACGTTGTCCACGCAGAACCGCCACGGGTCCGGGCTGCCGCCGACCTGGAAGGCGACCTGGCCCTGCGCGGTGCTGGTGCTCGCGGTGAACGTGTACTCGTAGTGGGTGAGGTCGCCGAGGACGGGCGACTGCTCGAAGTAGGTGTCGTAGGGGCTGACCGACAGCCCGGTGATGGCCCGGACCACGTGGCCGGCGTCGCCGGAGGCGTCGAAGGCGAACCGGTACGTCTCGCCGGCGACCAGGTCGATGTCGTTCTGCCCGACCGCGGCGTCCCAGCGGTTGGTGGTGCCGCCGGGGACGTTCACGCAGGCGCGGCCGTCGGTGAGCTCGATGGTCATGCCGCCGTTGGCCCAGAACGGGTCGGCGCCGTTGTCGAAACCGCCGTTGACGACCTGTTCGACTTCTTCGGCGTAGGCCGGCGCCGCGGCGCCGGCGATCATGAGGGTGGTGACTGTGGCTATCGCTAGGGAGCGCTCCCATAGAGGCATGGACACATCTTGATTGCGTACGTGTTACGCGTCAACGCCCCTGGTCACGGATCCACGCGTCGATCAGTCCGCCGAAGTGCGCCAGGAACTTCTCGTGCTCGTGCACCGGATACATGGCCCGGACCGTCTCGCGGAGCAATGACCGGAATTCCTGCGAATCGACCCAGCTGAACACGATCTCGTCCAGATTGCCCAGGCTCTTCTCGCAGAACTCCCGGTACCGGTCCACCTCGAAGTACTCGTCGGCGAGCAGGCGGTAGCCGTCCAGCTTGTCGGCGTACGTCCGGTCCCGGTCCTCGGCGATCGCGAAATAGTCGGCGGTGTTCATGTCGATCCGTGGCCGCCGGCCCGTCACCACACAGAACACCGTCCACCGCACCAGCGCCGTCATGGCCCACGGAAAGTAGTAGTGCAGCGAGGTCAGCGCCACGTCCGGGCAGGCGTTGGCGTAGTCGATCGGGTGCACGTCGTCGCCGCGCACCAGCGACTCGCAACTGTTGAACTCCCAGCGGAAGAACGCGTTCACCAGCCGGGAGATCGTCACCACCTCGTCGCCCGCGGACGCCGACAGGAAATGGTGATCCACCTCGTACCGGGCGTGCATCGGCTGCTCCGGGCGGAACTTCATCACCATCGTCTCCGGGCCGATGCTCAAGCTCCGGGCGAACACGTCGTAGCCCTCCACCGACGCCTGCAGGTGCATCAGCCGCTCACCGGACGCGTCGTACGCCGAGTGCAGCTCGGCCTGATTGCGGATCTTCGACACCCCGACCCAGGCGCCACCGTCGTACGGCTTCATCCACAGCGGGTAGCCGACCGAGGCCGCCGTCGCCTCCAGGTCGAACGGCCGGTTGTAGCGGGCCGCAGTGTACGCCCACCGCGAGTTCTCCAACGGATTCTTGTACGGCACCAGAACCGTCTCCGGCACCTTCAGCCCGAGCCGCATCATCGCGCAGTAGGCCGCGTGCTTCTCCATCGACTGGAAGGTGAACGGGCTGTTCAGCAGGTAGACGTCGTCCATCAGCGCGATCTTCTTGAGCCACTCCCGAGGGTGGTAGTACCAGTACGCGAGACGGTCGATCACCAGGTCGTGCCGGGGGCGGTCACGCAGGTTGAAGGGTTCGATCGTCACGCGTACCGGCCGGGCCCGGTGGGTGCGGCCGTCCGGCGTGGTGACCAGCCCGAGCCGGCGCAGCAACGCCTCGTAGGCGCGCGGCCAGTCGTCCTCGGTGCCCAGCAGCATTCCGATGGTGTGCTCGACGTCGGCCACGTCGCCTCCCCTTCGCAGATCAGTCCGGCCACACCCGGCGCAGGAGATCGGTCAGATGCGGGTGCAGAGCGTCACGCCAGCCCGTCCACGTGTGCGCGTCCGGGTTCTCCGCGAACGCCACGGGGTACCCCTGTTTTCGCATGAAATCCGCCATGTCGCGGTTGTTCGCCAGGTTCTCCTCGGCGGCGCCGCACGTCATCGCCACCGGCACCGCCGGACCGGTGGACGCGGCCCGCATCCGGCCGGTGAACCGTACGATCCGCCCCCACCGCCGGAAACCGGACTCCTGCCGGTCGTACCGCGGCTGGAAGTAGCTGCCGGACTGCAGGAACAGGCCCGCGAAACCCTCCGGGCACGCGCGCTGGGCGTGCAGCATCGCCAGCGCGCCCAGGCTCACCCCGGCCCCGATCACCGGGCCCGCGCCCAGCGCCGCCCGGATCCGCGGCAGGATCCGCCGCCCGAGCAGCGCCGCATAACCCGGATCGGCCGAATACCACTCCTCGCGCCACCGCACCGGCAGCAGGACCAGGTGAAACGGGACCCCGGTGGTCGCCGCGAACCGCCCCAGACCACCCAGCCGGTCGTAGTCGGCGCCGTCGTGCGCCACCAGCGCCCGGCCGGTCGCCGCCGACGGCGACCACACGACTGCCGTGCCCAGGCCGGGCAGGCGCAGCCGCCGCCGCACACCCGGGGCCGCCGGCACGGTGAGCCACTCCGGTTCGGCGTAATCCGGGCAGCGCAGCTCGCGCGGGCCCTCCTCGCTGCGCGTGCCGTCGGCGTGGGTCAGCTCCAGCCGGTACTCCAACCGCCACAACGGCGGCCGCTCCCGGCACAGCTCCCAGCTCCCGAGCTCGGGACGGTACGCCAGATCGGCGCGGAACGCCGAGGAGAGCACCCGGACCCCGGACAGCCGCCGCCCGGGGTCGTGACGACGGAACCGCAGCACGGCGCCGTCACACCACGCCCCGCCGGCACCCTCCATGAACGCACCCTAGCGCCGCGCGGCGCCACCCGCTCGGCGTTGCTCACGCTCCGCTACGTCCCGCGACCCCTCCGGTGGATCGTCCAGGGCCATGCCGCGGCCATGGGTGATCCACCGGACAGGCCCTAAAGTCGGGGCATGCGGATCCGGATCGAAGGTCATGACCTCCCGGGCCGGGCGAACGGCCCGCAGTCGGAGCAGCTCCGGCTGGCCGGTGTCCAGGTCGGGGTGCAGCGCCGCAAGGAGGTCGTCGGCCGGGTGCCGGTCCACGCCGACCGTGCCGTCTGGGAGCTGGACGTGGACACCCGTGAGGTCGGCGACGGCCTGGTCGACGTCGGCGGCCCGTGGGTGCACGGCCGTCCCGGCGCCCGCTTCCTCTATCTGAGCTGGGGCGCGACCGGGCACGGCGACGACTTCGCCATGTTCCGGCGGGCGAAGCTGATGTTCGGCGACGTCCCGGGGGATCTGCTGCGGGCCGCCCTTCCGGGGGAACGCGCGCTGGTCGGGCGTCTCGGGCTCACCGGCCGGGACGGCGGGCCGCTCTGCGCCCGGGTCCACCCACCGGAGATCACCTGGACCCTGGAGTGACGCTGGTTACGCCGGGCGTGGCCGGGCCGTCGCCGGGGCCGGAAAGTGTCGGGGGGTCCGCCTAGAGTCGGCGGCATGACTGAGGTGGTCCGCGCGGGCGCGGCCGGGGTGCGGGTCCTGCACGGGCTGCTCCGGCCGGACGGGTCGCTGGGCCTCTGGGCGGAGGACGCCGCGGCCGCGGCCGCCTTCACCGCCGGGCGCGGGGCCGCGCCGGAGCATCCGTTCGCGGCGCCGGCGTCCGGGTTGCCGGCGGGAGAGCCGCGGACCGTCACCGTCGTGCTGCCCTCGACCGGCGCCGGGCCGCTGGCCTCGCCACATCTCGGGCTGCCCGCCCGGCGCGGCACACCACGGGCCCGGCAGTGGCGGGTGCCGGTGGTGACGGTGCCGTTCCTCGACCTCGACCTGGTGGCCGAGTTCGAGGGCCGCGTCGCCCCGTCGGCCGGCTGGCTGGTCGAGTTCTGTGCCTTCGCGGCGAGCCTGGTCCGGCGCGGGCGGGTGCTGCCGTCCGTCCGGATCGAGGGGCCCCGGCCGTCGGCCCGCTGGCGGCCGGTCCTGACCGGCGCCGACGCGGTCCGCCGTGCCGCCCTGCTGGACCGGATGCCGCCGGCCTGCCGTGCCGAGGTTCCGCGGACCGGCGCCGACCCCTTTCCGATCGCGCTGGAGCGGCTGGTGGACGGTCTGGTGCGGACCAGACTGGCCGAGGCCGGGGTCACCCTGGCCGACTACGGCTGGCTCGCCGCGCTGACCGGGGAGCCGGAGTTCGAGGCCGCCCCGGCGCTCGCCGACGAGCTGGCCGGGCGGCTCGGCGCCTGGTTCGAGCAGGCCGCGCGGGGTGCCGAGGTGCGGGTCTGTTTCCGGCTGAGCGATCCGCGCGAGCACGAGCCGGTGATGCCCGACGAGGTGCCGCTGCCGGAGGACGCGTGGCGACTGGAGTTCCTGCTCCAAGCGGTCGACGAGCCGAGCGTGCTGGTGCCGGCCGCCGACGTCTGGCGGGACCGCTCGGCCCCGCTGCGCCGGTGGACCGCGCACCCGCAGGAGCGGTTGCTCGCCGGCCTGGGCCGGGCCGCCCGGCTCTACCCCGCCCTGGCCGGGGCGCTGCACGGCGCCCACCCCGGCGAGATGCTGCTCGACACCGAGGGCGCCCACCGGTTCCTGAGCCACGCCGCGCTGCTCGAGGAGGCGGGCTACGGGGTGTTGCTGCCGGCCTGGTGGCGCCGCCGGCCCAGCCTCGGGCTGTCGCTGGAGGTGCGTGGCCGCGACCCGGTCTCGCATGTGCTGCGTGACCGTGCCGTCGGGCTGCGTGAGCTCGTCGACTACCGCTGGGGGCTGGCGCTCGGCGGGCGCACGCTCACCGAGGACGATCTGACCGATCTGGCGAAGGCGAAGGTGCCGCTGGTCCGGTTGCGCGGCCGGTGGGTGTTCCTGGACCCGGAGCGGCTGGCCGCCGGGCTGACGTTCCTGAAACGCGGGGGCGGGCGGATGACCGCCGGCGACGCGCTGCGGGTGATGCGCCTGCTGCCGCCCGAGGAGCTGCCGCTGCCGGTGACCGACGCGCGTGGCGAGGGCTGGCTGGCCGACCTGCTCGCCGGGCGGCTCGACCAGCGGCTCGAGGTCCTCGATCCGCCGGAAGGGCTGGTGGGGACGCTCCGGCCGTACCAGATCCGGGGTTTCTCCTGGCTGGCGTTCCTCGACTCGCTCGGGCTGGGCGCCTGCCTGGCCGACGACATGGGCCTCGGCAAGACCGTCCAGCTGCTGGCCCTGCTGCTGCATCACCGGGCCGGGCCGGCGCTGCTGATCTGCCCGCTGTCCGTGCTCGGCAACTGGCAGCGCGAGGCGGCCCGGTTCGCCCCCGGGCTGCGGGTGCGGGTGCTGCACGGCGCCGATCGGGAGGCGCCGCAGGCTCTCGCCGGCGAGGCCGACATCGTGCTCACCACCTACGCGACCGCCGTGCGCGACGCCGACGCGCTGGCCGCCGTCTCGTGGGACCGGGTGGTGCTCGACGAGGCGCAGCACATCAAGAACAGCGGGGCGGCGACCGCACGGGCGGTGCGCCGCTTCCCGGCGCGCAACCGGATCGCGCTGACCGGCACCCCGGTGGAGAACAGGCTGGCCGAGCTCTGGTCGATCCTCGACTTCGTCAACCCGGGGCTGCTGGCGTCGGCACACACGTTCCGGGCCCGGTTCGCCGTCCCCGTCGAACGGTACGCGGACGAGGACGCCGCCGCCCGCCTGCGCCAGGCGACCCGGCCGTTCCTGCTCCGGCGGACCAAGGCCGACCATGGCATCGCCGCCGAGCTGCCGGTCAAGCGGCACGTCCGGCACCTGTGCGGGATGACCACCGAGCAGGTCAGCCTCTACCGCGCGGTCCTCGACGACCTGCTGAAGCGGCTCGCCGAACCCGGCGAGAAATGGCGCAAGGGCCTCGTGCTGGCCGCCATGACGAAACTCAAGCAGGCCTGTGTGCACCCGGCGCTGCTGCTCAAGGACAACTCGCCGCTGGCCGGCCGCTCCGGCAAGGTGGACCGGCTCGAGGAGATCGTCGACCACGCGCTCGGCGCCGGGGAGAGCCTGCTGTGCTTCACCCAGTTCGCCCGGTTCGGGGCGATGCTCACCCCACATCTGGCGGCCCGGTTCGGCGTGCCGGTGCGCTACCTGCACGGCGGGACACCGCGGGGCGCCCGCGACGCCATGGTCGCCGAGTTCCAGCGGGCCGACCGGCCGGGAGTGTTCGTGCTGTCGCTCAAAGCGGGCGGCACCGGGCTCAACCTGACCGCCGCCAACCATGTGGTGCACGTCGACCGCTGGTGGAACCCGGCGACCGAGACCCAGGCGTCGGATCGCGCCTTCCGGATCGGCCAGCGACGCGACGTCCATGTGCACACGCTCGTCTGCCTCGGCACCCTGGAGGAGCGCATCGACCGGGTGCTGGCCGACAAGGGGATCCTCGCCGAGCGGGTGGTGGGCACCGGCGAGGGCTGGCTGAGCGCCCTGTCCGCGAGCGAGCTGCGCGACCTGTTCGCTCTGGCCCCGGAGGCGATCGTTGACTGAGTTCCCGTTGGCCTTCCTCGGCATGCTCGAGGCGTTGCGGATGGGCCCGACCTTCGCCCGCGGGCGGCGCGACGAGCGCGCCGGGCACGTGCGCAGCCTCACCGTCTCCGGCAGCCTGGTGGTCGCCCTGGTCCGTGGGCCGGACGATCCGGCCGCCTTCCGGTCACGCATCGCGGTCCGGGCCTTCGGGGCGTCCGAGTGGGCCCGGGTGGAGACCGCGCTGGTCGCCGAGGCGCGGTTCGCGGCCGGCCTGCTCGACGGGCGGATGCCCGACGGCATCGAGGCGGTCTTCGCCGGGGCCGGGCTGAGCCTGCTGCCGCTGTCACTGGACGAGGTGGCGATGGACTGCACGTGCGAGCGCTGGCCGATGCCGTGCGCCCACCTGGCCGCCACCTGCTATGCCCTGGCCCGTGCGTTCGAGACGGACCCGTTCGAGGTGTTCACCTGGCGGGGGCGGTCACGGGACGAGCTGCTGATGCGCCTGCGGCGTCTGCGTGAGGCGGCGGCCGTCGACGCGGCCCGGTCCGGCGCGACCGCGCGCCCGGGTGCGGCCGGTGGCGGCGATCCGGCCGGGTCCGGTCCGGCCGGGTCCGGTCCGGCAGGTGGCGGCGATCGGGTCGGGGCTGATCCCGATCCGGCCGCCGGCGCGTTCCGGGCCGGTCACTCCGGGGTGGCCGGCGCCGCCGGATCAGGTCCGGGTGAGCGCCGCGGATCGGTGTGGGCCGAGGCAGCCGACCCGGTGTCGTTCTGGGGATCAGCCGAGCCACCGCAGGCGGGATCGGGCCCTGCCGGGGCCGGGAAGCCGGCTTCCCGGCCCCGGAGCGAACCGAGGCCGATCTCCCGGACTGCGGTGCAGGCGAGCGCGGCGGGTGAGCCGGCGGTCGGGCCGGGTGGGCCGGCGGCTGGCACGGCGGGGTCGAGCGTGGCCGGTGAGCCGGCGGCCGGGCCGAGTGTCTGGGATGAGCGCGCGGCCGGGCCGAGTGTCTGGGATGAGCGCGCGGCCGGGCCGGGTGAGCGTGCGACGGGCGCGGCCGGGGCGGGCGATCCGCCACCGGTGGGGGCTTTCGAGGGCGTGCGTGCGGATGCACTTCTCGATCAGCTCGACGCGCCTGGGCTGGTTCATCATGGGCGGCCGGTCACGGAAGTGCTGCGGCCCGCCTACCTCGCTCTACCCGATGGCGAATTTGTTACTGGATGACCGTTTTATCGTCATCGGCGCGACTTTTTCAATCCCGCGCCCGCCTCCGGTACGGGCTCGCTCGTGAAACGCATTTCCGCTGGTCAAGTGCGTTCTTTGGGCTAAACGCGCCGGTCTCGTTCCTGCCTTTACGGCCACTGTCTGGATCGTCCAAACGGCCGACATTCCGGTAAACGCCAGATTCGCCTCGCGGCCCATGATGAGCTAACGCACGTCATGGCGATTTGTCCTGAAAAGGTGTGACAATGAAAAACGCAAAGCGGATGTTGGCACTAGCGGGCATGACCCTGGCGGCCGGCGCGATGCTCGGAATCGCGCCCGCCCAGGCGGCGCCCGCCGCCGACCAGTCGTCCAGCACCACGACCGTCTCGAACGGCCCGCGCTGGGACTGGGACGACGAATACGTCGTCGGCGTGTACAACAACCCGTGGGAGTGCCGCAGCGCCGGCCGCTGGGGTGAGCGCGTCGGTTCGTGGGAGGACTACGACTGCTACGAGGCATGGGACCTCCGCTGGGGCCGCGTCTGGGTCCTCCAGGTCGAAGAGGACGACTGGGAGTGGGACGACTGGGACGGATGGCGCGGCGACTGGCCGCACCGCCCGCACTACATGTACGGCAGCCGGTACCACATCGGTGGCGCCTACTCCCACCCGTTCCGGAACCGTCACGGATTCAAGTACAGCCACCTGAACCACCGTGCGCACGACCCGTGGGACCGGTTCAACAAGTCGGACAGGTTCGACCAGTCGGACAGGTTCGACAAGATTGACAAGATCGACAAGGTCGATAAACACGGCAAGGCCCACAAGGCTGACAAGCGGGGCAGCGCCCACAAGGCAAACAAGATGCACAAGACGCACAAGAGCCCGCTAGGCGCGCTCAGCATCCAGACCCAGAACCGGATTCCCGGCTTCGGCAAGTGACCGGCTCCGGCAAGTGACCGGCTCCGGCAAGTGACCGACCGGACGGGCCGCACCACGTCGAAGGTGCGGCCCGTCCGGCTGTCCGTCACCAGGCGACCGGCACGTAGTCCTTCAGGAAACAGCCGTACACGTCCTCGCCGAGCTCCCCGCGGATGATCGGGTCATACACCCGGGCCGCGCCGTCGACCAGGTCGAGCGGGGCGTGGAAACCCTCCTCGTGCAGCCGCATCTTCGTCGGATGCGGGCGCTCGTCGGTGATCCAGCCGGTGTCGACGCTGGTCATCAGGATCCCGTCGGCGAACATGTCGTCCGCGCTGGTCCGGGTCAGCATGTTCAGCGCGGCCTTCGCCATGTTGGTGTGCGGGTGCCCGGCGCCCTTGTAGCCGCGGGCGAAGATCCCCTCCATGGCGGAGACGTTCACCACGTACCGTCTCGGGAACGACGAAGCCGTCATCGCCGCACGCAGCCGGCTCACCAGGATGAACGGCGCCGTCACGTTGCAGAGCTGCACCTCCAGCAGCTCCAGCGGATCGACCTCGTGCACCCGGTCGCTCCAGCTGTTCGTCGGCGTGACATCCGGCACCAGACCGCCCGCGTCGATCGCCACTGAACGAGCCGTCAACGCCATCTCGGTGATCTGCTGCGGCGTCAACTCGCTCACACCCGAGGTCAGCGCCGCCGCCGGCGACGCCCCCGCGGTGCCGAAATACTCCAGCTCGGGCAGACTGCCACCCGGCAACGGCTCCTTCTCGGCCGCCGCGATCGCCGCGTAGGAGCCCGCGGTACGGCGTACCGTCTGGGCCGCGTTGTTGATCAGAATGTCCAGCGGCCCGCGCGCCGCCACCGACTCGGCCAGACCCACCACCTGGGCCGGGTCCCGCAGATCGATGCCCACCACCCGCAGCCGATGCAGCCAGTCCGCGCTGTCGGGCATCGCCGTGAAACGGCGAACCGCGTCATGCGGGAACCGCGTCGTGATCGTCAGATCCGCGCCGTCACGCAGCAGGCGCAGCGCGATGTACATACCGATCTTGGCCCGGCCGCCGGTGAGCAGCGCGGTCCGCCCGGTCAGATCGGTGCGCGCGTCCCGCTTCGAGTGATTCAGCTCGGCGCAGCGCGGACACAGCTGGTGGTAGAACGCGTCCACCACGGTGAACCGCTGCTTGCACACGTAACACCCGCGAGCCTGCCTCAGGACCCCGGCAGTGGCGCCCCGCACCGTGCTGCGCAGCGGAATCCCGGCCGTCTCGTCGTCGATCCGCCCCGGCGCCCCGGTGGCCGTGGCCTCCGTCACCGCCCGGTCGTTCGCCAGCACCGCCTGCCGGCGCTCCCGCCGCCGCTGCAACTTCACCGTCTTGAACAGCCCCGCCGTCGCCCGCCGCACCGCCACCGCGTCCGGGTGGTCCGGCGCCAGCTCCTCCACCTCGGCCAGGACCGCGAGACACACCGCGAGCCGGTCCGGATCCACACCTACGGCGTCCGGGTATCCGGTCATTCCTAAGTTCCCCCTCTGTTCCAACCCGCACGCACTGTACTTACCGGCGCTCCTATCGGCCGACGGCGGAACCCCTTCAGTGGTACGGCGTTCGCCGTCCCGCACACAACCCGGCCGTTCCGTGGCGCACCCGCGACCTTCCTGCCGGCACCGGCAGTGCCGCGACCGCCGGGCTGATGCGCCCGGTCACCCCCGGGCCGCCCCGGCGGTGTGGCCGGTGACCCATTCCTGCTGGCCGCAGGCGCTGTCTCAACGCGAGTGAGGCAGCCCTGTCCCTGCTGGCTCATCAATCAAGCTCGCTACCAGCGCATGTCCGGTCCGGCCCCGCTTTGCCGGGCCTCACGACGCGGTGCCGGGTAGCGGAAACCGGACGTGGATCAGGCATTCGATGACCGGTGACCGGTGATCCGTAATCCGTGATCCGTGATCGGCGATCCAAGACCGGTGAAGACCCGTCCGCTGCGGCGGTTGCGCATGTAGACGGCATTGCGTGAACGGTGTGCTCGTCGCTGGGCAGGACCGGCGAGGTGACCCGGCCGGCCCGCGAGGGCTCCTCGGCGACCGCTGCTGACGCTGCCCCGTGAACTCCAGCGTGCGGCACCGGCCGGCCGCCACACGCCATCACCACCACGTTTACCGGCTGGCAGCGCACGCAGGAACGAATCCCCGTCCGGGGAGGCGGGACACGGATTTCGGCTATCTGTGTTCGGCAGACGTGACACCCGTAACGGGTGTCGTCACACCCACTCCGGGTGTCGTGTTCTCCGAGCACACATCGCCCTGGACGCCGGCCCTCCGCTCACCGGACGACAGGGCGCCGGAGTGCCAGTGCGACAGGGTGCACCGTCGGTGCGCTGTGCGCCGCCCGCCCGGCAGGCGGGCGGGCCGGGCAGGCAGGCGGGCGGGCCGGGAGGGCGGGCCGGGCAGGCAGGCGGGCGGGCCGGGAGGGCGGGCCGGGCAGGCAGGCGGGCGGGCCGGGAGGGCGGGCCGGGAGAGCGGGCGGGCAGGCGGGCGGGCGGCCGGGCGGGCAGGCGGGCGGGCCGGGCGATTTGGCCAGTAGGGTCAGCCATGACAGCCAGCCGGAAGAGACCAACCGGTGAGCAACCGGTCCACTCGCGACCGCCGACAGCCCGGATGGCCACGCGCGGGGCGAGGGCAGCCCGGAAGTCCCGGCTGGTGGGAGCAGCCGGGCGACGGGAGTGTCCACATGTCGGCCGGTGACCCATTCCGGCTGGC
Source organism: Actinoplanes sp. NPDC049802 (assembly GCF_040656595.1). Classification (NCBI taxonomy): domain Bacteria; kingdom Bacillati; phylum Actinomycetota; class Actinomycetes; order Micromonosporales; family Micromonosporaceae; genus Actinoplanes; species Actinoplanes sp. NPDC049802. The sequence goes on along the minus strand of NZ_JBFAMR010000048.1, from coordinate 12,729 downwards.
TGTCGGGGCTGACTCAACGCGAGTGAGACAGCGCCGACAGCCAGCCGGAAAGACCGGGGAACCTGCCGTCCCGCACTCGGAGGGGCACCGCACGCGTTCCGGGCCGGTCGTGACGGCTGGATGGTTTTGTGTCTGGTCCGCACGGCTGGTTCGCGTGGTGTGAGACCGTCCGCACGGCTGGGCCGGTCGTCACGGCTGTCTCGGGTGCTCCGAGATAGCCGTGCGAGGGCGGCTGGTGAGACCGTGCGGCTGCGGGCAGGTGGATCAGGACGGGCTCTGAGTGGAACCGGAGTCCGGATCGTCGGCGGCCGCCGGCCGTGCCGGGCCCGGATGGTCGGCCAGCGAGGCCGGGCGGCGGGCCTGCCGGTCGTAGGGGTGCTCACCCGAACCGGCGGACCAGGACGGGCCCCCGTTCGACGGACGGCGGCCCCGGCCGTGCTCGGGAACATGATCCGCGAGCGTGGCGGGCCGGGCCACCCCGCGAAGCCGGTCGTCGAGCGTCTCCGGCCGGCGTCCCGGCGTGGTCTCGTCGTCGATGCGTGGCACGCTCGGCGGAGTCTGCGGACGGTACGCCGGCGCTCCCGCGCTCACCGGGACGTTCGGCAGGTCGCCCAGCGAACGTGGCCGGAAGCCCGGAGCTCCGCCACTGACCGGGACGGCCGGCTGTTCCCCGGTCGAGGCGGTCAGCAGATCCTCCCGGTCGCGCGTGGGCTTGACCTCGACCGGTCCGCTGAGCCACTCGTCGAGCGTCTGTGGGCGGCGCGGCGCTGGGCTTACCGGTTCAACCTCCGAAGTCGCGCCGAACGCGGCCCCGGCCATCGGCTCCTCGGCCGGCTCCACACGGTGGCCGCCTTCGGTGGCGGGGCTGCCGGTCTGCGCCGTCTCGTCGGGTGCTGTGCCGTTGTCGTTCGCCGGAGTGGTGTCACCGGTCTCCGCCACCCCATCCGAGGTGAGCCCGGCGTCTGCGCTCGAGCCGTCGGTCTCGTCCAGGGCGGCCCTGCCGTCGCCGGTCTCGATCGTGGGGTGACCGCCGGCCGCCCCGGTCGTACGGACGTCCGCGCCGTCGGGGGCCTGACCGGGCGCGATGACTTCCGCGTCCGCGACCGGAGCGGCCTCTTCGGCGAGACCGGCGAGGTGTCCGCCGACTTCGGGCTCGGCGGCGGGATTCGCCTCGGGGGCGTCGGTGACTTCTCCGGACGGGAACGAGGCGTGTTCCGTGTGCGGGACGCTCGCTACGACCACGTTCGGGGCCGCCGGCTCCAGACGCTCCGCTGCTTCCGTCAGATCGGAGAACCGCCGTGCGACGTCGGCGTCCGCCGCCGGCTCGAACTCACCCGATGTCGGGACCACCGGCTGAGCGACGAGGTCCACCACTGTCGGCTCCGGCGCCAGGTTCACGACCGGCAGAGCGTCCGTGGGCGTCAGCGGCTCTGGAACCTCGGCTGTGGCGTTGGTCGATTCGGTTGGGGGTGTGTCGGTGGGCGTGGGTGGCTTCGGGTCCTCGGCTGTGGCGTTGGTCGATTCGGTTGGGGGTGTGTCGGTGGGCGTGGGTGGCTTCGGGTCCTCGGCTGTGGCGTTGGTCGATTCGGTTGGGGG
>NZ_JBFAMR010000048.1:0-11035 GCF_040656595.1 Actinoplanes sp. NPDC049802 | reverse complement strand
GGTGTGTCGGTGGGCGTGGGTGGCTCCGGAGTCTCGACTGGAGCGCCGACCGGCAGGTCTGCCCGGGTCGTGGGCGGGTCGCCAGGAGTGGCTTCGGTGTCCGGCGTTTTGCCGGATGTGGTGTTCAGCCACTCGTCGAGGGTTTGCGGGCGGCGGGTCCCGGCCACCGCGGGTGGCACGTCGCCGGGAGCCTGGGAGCGAGAACCGCCCGGCCGGGTGGTGGCCGGTCTTCCGGCCAGCCAGTCGTCGAGGGTCTGCGGGCGCCGCTGACCGGTCCGGTCGGCGAGCGGATGGGGGAGCGTGGCGTCCGGGTGTGCCGACGTCTCGTAACCGGTCGCGAAGAGAGATTCGTCCGGCTCCGCGGGATTCGCCGCCGCCGATGGCGTCGTTTCCGGAGTGGTGTGGTGGTCCAGCCAGGAGAACGGGGCGGAAACCGGCGCGGTGAGGTCGGCGAGCCTCGGATCGGAGCGCCAGAAGAACGGGTCCAAGGCCTCGGCGTCGGACAGGATCGGCGGAGACTGGGCCTGAGCGGTCCCCACAGGCTCGTCGGACGGAACCGTCCCGGCCGACAGTTCGCCATGAATCGCCGGTTCGGCGTGGGTCGTGTTGAGTGGCTCCGGTTCGGCGTGGGTCGTGTTGAATGGCTCCGGTTCGGCGTGGGCCGGTGTGGACGCCGCCGGATCGTATCCGGTGCCGGGTTCCGCTTCGGTGGGCTTCCCGCCGGTCGCAACCCCGGCGTCGGCGTAATCGGCCGGAACCGCCCCGGACGTGTGCTCGCCGGTTTCGGGCAGGGTGCTGAGACCCTGGTCGTCCGGGGCGTCGACCGTCTCGACGGGGATGGCGGGCAGGTGGATCGCCTGGGTGGCCGAATCGTCGGCCTCCGGTGCGGAAGCGGGGGCTTGCTCCGGCTCCGGGGCGTGGAGGTGGATGACCTGGGTCCCGGAGACGCCGAACTCGTCGAAGGTGGGTTCGAGGGTGGGCACCTCGACCTGGGTGGCCTCCACCCCGGCGGCGAGGGTCGCCTCCACCTCGGCCCAGATCGCCTCGGAGTCGGGCTGCTCGGGTGTCGCGGTGCCGCCGGGCTCGGTGAGGTCGGTGGGGGCGAGTTCGGCGGGTTCCAGTTCGCCGCGCGCCACGCGGGAGAGGTCGGCGGAGAGGGGGTCGACCCCGTTCGGTGCGAGGGCCACGACGGCGGCGAACGTGATCGGCTCCTCCTCCGGCGGCGTCGGCGTCGTGCCGGCTTCGCCGGACGCGGGAAGCCCTTCGGACGCGGGCGGAGCGGCGGCCGGGATGCTCGCGGAGGTGAGCGGATCGCGCTCCGGGGAAGGGCCCAGAGATTTTGCCGGAGAGCCCTCCTCGGCGGCGTGCGCGGGCGCCAGGACGTCCGCGGCATCCGGCCGGCCAGTGTCCGCCGAGGGCTCGGACAGGCCCGGGGACGCGGATTCGTCGCCATCGAGCGAGGAGTCCGCGAGTTCGGAAGAAACGAAGTCCGGCGAATCGGCTTCGGAGGACGCGGAGTCCGCCGCGTCGGAGGACACGGGCTGCTGCGCGTCGGGGGAGAGGGAGTCCGCCGCGTCGGAGGACACGGGCTGCTGCGCGTCGGGGGAGACCTCAGGGGAGACGGAGTCCGGTGCGTCGGGGGACACGGGCTCCAGAGCGTCAGGAGAGAGGAAGTCCGGTGCGTCGGCTTCGGGAGAGGCGGAGTCCTCCGCTTCGGGACCGGGCGAGACCACGCCGTCCTCCGGCGAGGGCGCTTCCTCGGAGGTGGCGCCGGTGGGCGTACCGGAAAGGGTGGGAAGGGCGACGGTGGCCGAGGCCGGCAGCGGGAAGCCGAAGGGCGACGTGCCGTTCTCCTTGGCGGAGATGTATTCGAGGTACGCGTCGTAGTCGAGGACGACGGTGTCCGGGGAGGAGGAGAGCGCCGCCTGGGCGGGTGCGGCCGGCAGCGCCCGGGCGACGACGGTGCCGTCGATGGCCGGCCGGTACGCGTGACGCCCGGTCGGTTCGTCCTCTCCCGCGTGTTCGGCGAGCCCGGCCCGTTCCTGAAGCCGCCGCAACGGCCCCGGCGCCCACCAGGAGGCGTCGCCGAGGAGTCCCAGCACGGATGGCACGAGTAGTACCCGGACGACGGTCGCGTCCAGCACCAGCGCGATGATCATGCCGACGCCGATGAAGCGCATCGTGCTGATCGACGACAGTGAGAACGCGCCGGTGACGACGATGAGCAGCAGGGCGGCCGCGCTGATGACCCGGCCGCTGCGGCTGAGGCCGAGGGTGACCGCCTCGTTGGTGGTGGCGCCGCGCGTCCGGGCCTCGACCATCCGGGAGAGCAGGAACACCTCGTAGTCGGTGGAGAGGCCGAACACGACGGCGGCCATCAGCACGACGATCCCGGCTTCCAGCGGGGTGGGCGTGACGTCGAGCAGCGACGCGCCGTGCCCCTCCTGGAAGATCCACACGAGGGCGCCGAAGGTGGCGCAGAGGCTGAGCGCGCTCATCACGACGGCCTTGACCGGCAGCAGGATCGAGCCGAAGGCCAGGAACATCAGCACCAGCGTGGCCCCGACCAGCAGACCGATCATGAGAGGCAGCCGGGCGCCGATCGCTTCGAGGCTGTCGACGTTGCGGGCGGTGACGCCGCCGACCAGCGTCTCGGTGTTGGCGGGCGGGGGGAGCGCGCGCAGGTCCTCGACGGTCTGCCGGGCGTCGGCGCTGAACGTGCCGGTGCCGTCCAGGGTGGCGGTGAGGACCACGACGTCCTCGCCGTTGCCGCCGGTCACGGCGACCTCGGTGACGCCGGTGACCTTTCCGGCCGCGTCGGTGAAAGCTTTGACGTCCGGTTTCCGGCCGCCCGTCGCCTTGACGACGATCTGTACGCCGTCCGAGCTGAACTGCGGAAAGTCCGCTTTGAGGGTCTCCACCGCGACGCGGGACGGGTCTCCGGCGGGGAGCTGGCGTTCGTCGTTCTCGCCGAAGCGGGCGTCGGTGATGGGCCACGCCAGGACGAGGAGCACGATCAGGATGGGCACCGCCACGGCGACCGGCCGGCGCAGCACCCGTGCGGCGAGCCGTTCCCAGCCTCCGGTGCTGGTCCGCGACGCGAACGGCAGCCGGACCGGGAGCCGGTCGACGCGCGGACCGAGGACCGCGAGCAGGGCCGGCAGCAGGGTGAGCGACAGCAGCATGGCGAGGAAGACGGCGGCGAGCCCGCCGTACGCGAGGCTTTTCAGGAAGCTCTGCGGGAACAGCAGCAGCCCGGCGAGGGCGGTCATCAGCAGGGTGGCGGAGAAGACGACGGTGCGGCCGGCGGTGGCGACGGTCCGGCGTACCGCTTCGGCGGTGTCGTGGACGGCCTGTTCCTCCCGGAACCGGCCGACCATGAACAGCCCGTAGTCGATCGCCATGCCCAGGCCGAGAAGGCTTGCCACGTTGACCGCGAACGAGTTGACCTCGTAGTGCAGCGCGACCAGGTGCAGGACGCCGAGGGAGCCGAGGACGGCGCAGCCGCCGATCAGCACCGGCAGCGAGGCGGCGACCAGCGAGCCGAAGATGACCAGCAGGAGGATGAGGACGATGGGCAGCGACACCATCTCGGCGAACGCCAGGTCGTCGGTCGAGCGCTCGGAGGAGGCGTGCGCGAGGGGGATGCCGCCGGCGAGCTGGACCCGGGCGCCGGGCACGGTGAAGGAGTCCTCGATCTCGGCGTACGACTTCATCTTGTCGGCGTCGTCGGCGCCGGCCAGGGTCACCACGGCGATGCCGCTGGACCTGTCCTCGGCCGCGAGGGTGGGCGCCTTCTTGTCCCAGTACGAGGTCTGCGCCGTGACGGCCGATCTCGGCAGCGAGGCGAGGCGTTCCTTGATCCGCTTGCTGAGCGCGGCGTCGTCGATCGTGCCCTGTTCCGGCGTGTAGATGGCGATGACGTCGCCGCTGCGGCCTTCGGTGGCGGCGGCGACCACCTCGGCGGCGCGGGCCGACTCACTGTCCGGGTCGTTGTATCCGCCCTCGGTGAGCTGCCCGAACACGCCGAAGCCCCACAGGCCCGCCCCGAGGACCGCGACGAGCGCGACGACGAGGACCGGCCACCGGAGGCGGGCGATCCGTGATCCCCAGCCCGCGAACACAGGTTTCCCCTTTCGAGTTTCTCCGATTGACGCAGGTCAGCTCAATGTCGCGGCCTGCAGCGCGACCCCGCCGCATGTTTGGTCGAAGGTCGCGTCGGTGATCCACCTGACCGAGATCTTGCCAGTTCCGGACACCCGGCAGGAGATGACATAGGCAGCGGTCATCCTCCAGCGTCGGTGGCAGAGCGCTAAACGATCTCATCCCGTAGGTCCCGGGTGAAGAGGGGGAGCCGGGTCGGGACCTTACGGTTGATCATCCCCCTCGGCGATTCGGGGGAGGTTCTCCACCGGCTGCATCCCATCGTTGAGTAGCGTGTCCGGAGTTTCCGACACCTAGGGGTTTACGAATGAACGACAAGAAGCGCCGGGGTCAGGCCATCGCCGGAGTGCTGAGCGGCGCGCTCGTCTTCGTGGTGCTGGTGGTGGTGTTCTCCGTGGTCCGCGACGGCGGCGACGCCCCGGAGCCGTCGCAGGCCGCGTCGGCCCAGGCGGCCGCCCCGGCGCCGCCCGCGTCGGTGGCCCCCGCCTCCGGTCCGGCTGCCCTCACCCAGGAGCCCGACGTCAAGCCCGGCACCGGCACGGTGACCGAGCTGACCGTCAAGGAGCTGGTGCCGGGAACCGGTGCGGCGGTCAAGGCCGGGCAGACCATCACGGTCAACTACAAGCTGATCTCCTACAGCACCGGCCAGCAGATCGACTCGTCGTGGACCAACGGCGTGTCCCAGCCGTACGTCACCCAGATCGGTGTGGGACAGGTGATCCAGGGCTGGGACAAGGGCATCCCGGGGCGCAAGGTGGGCAGCCGGATCCAGCTCGACGTGCCGGCCGCCCTCGCCTACGGCCCGGAGCGGGGCGACCTGCGGTTCGTGGTCGACATCCTGTCCGCGAAGTGACCGCCTACAGTTCGGTGACGATCACTTCGAGCTGACGGGGCCGGCCGGCCGGGCCGGGACGCTCCTCGACCGTGAACTTGAGGTCGCGCAGCGCGGTGACCATCTCGTCCACCGTGCCCGGTGCGGCGCCCTCGACGGCGAGCGCACGGACCAGGCGGCCCTTGGTGGCCTTGTTGAAGTGGGACACCACGGACCGCCTGGCCACCCCGTCGACGATCCGCTCGTGCAGGATCTTGACGACGGCGGCGTTCTCCGGAGGCGCCCACATCGCGGCGTACGCGCCGGAGCGCAGGTCCAGCACCGGCGTTCCGGCGGTCGCCGCGTCCAGGGCCGGCCGCAGGGCCTTCTTCCAGTACGCGGTGAGCCCCCCGATCGCCGGCAGGGTGACACCGACCGAACAGCGGTAGGCCGGGATCCGGTCGCCGAGGCGGACGGCGCCCCACAGCCCGGAGAAGACGATCGCCGACGCACCGATCCAGGTGCGGGCATCGTCCGGCAGGTCGCCGGGGTTCAGCGCCTCGTAGAGGACACCGGTGTAGATCTCGGACGCCGGTGCGGCGCTCGCCGACTCCAGCGACGCGTTGCGGGCGAGTTCGTCGCGCTGCCCCTCGCTGAGCCCGAGCACCGCCAGACTGTCCGCGACCGACCGCGCGCTGCTCCGCGCGCAGAGCGCCACCAGCTTCCTCAGCACCCGGGTACGCGCGGTGGTCAGCGACGGCAGCCACAGCGACGACGGGTCGACGGGCGCGCCGGACGTGGCAGGTGTCTTGCCTTCGGAGGGCGGGAGCAGGATCAGCACGGGCGGAACATTAGCCCGTGCCCCGCCGAGGGCGTCGCGGCCCGCCCGTCAACTCTCGACGGTCACGGTCGTCCGGACGCTGGCGCGGTCGATGTCGCTGACCCGGATGGTGAAGGTGATCTCGTACGTGCCGGGCAGCGGGAACGACATCGAACCGAGGGCCTGATTGCCGGCCGGGAGCGGGGCGAGCGGCTGCGCGACCGCCTCCAGCGCCGGGTCCAGCAGCCGGGCGGTCACCTGCCACTCCTCGGCCCGCATCGGCGAGCCGTCCAGCGCGTAGAGGTACGCGTGCACCGTGTTGTACTCGCCCAGCTCCACCGGATAGATGTTGAACTGGACCGCGTACAGGTCGCTGGTCAGCGTCTCGGACTTGCCGGCGCCGGTGATCGCCCGGTCCTGGGCGGCCGCGATCCGGCCCGGGTCCACCTGCACCAGCACCGAGCTCAGCCCCAGGATCAGCACGGTCGCCACCACCTCGATCCCGGCGAGCCCGCGCAGCCCGGTCCCGCCGGACCACCGTCTCACCGTCCGGCGCGCGCCGGCCGCGACGGCCAGCACCACGGTCAGCACGCCGAGTTTCGCGCTCAGCAGCAGGCCGTAATCGGTCTCCCAGAGCGCGCTCACCCGGCCCAGCTGGATGACCGACTGGGCGGCTCCGGCCAGGACCAGCCACAACACCGACAGGGCGGCCCACCGCGACCAGACCGGCAGGATCACCCCGAGCACCCGCCGCTCGGTCCGGCGCAGCAGGAAGACGGTCAGCGTGACCAGCCCGCCGATCCAGACCGCCATGGCGGCCATGTGGATCACCCCGGCGCTCACCGTCACCACCGGCAGCGGGGCGGCGACGGCGTGCCCGGTCAGCGGCCACGTCGTGAGCCCGGCCGCGGACAGCCCGAGCACCGCGTACGCCCGGGCCCGGCGCGACTCGGCCCGCGGGCGCGGCCTCGGCGCGGGCGCCGGTTGCGGCGCGAGTGTTCCCTCCCCGACCGGAACGGGCCGGGGCGCGGGCGCTCCCGCCCCGACCGGAACGGGCCGGAGCGCGGGGGTTCCCGCCCCGATCGGAACGGGCCGGGGCGCGGTCTGCGGCACGGCCACGGTCCGTCGTGGCCGTCGCAGCAGGGCCGGCAGGAGTACGGCCAGCGCCGCCAGAATCGCCAGCCGCCCCAGCAGCAGCCAACCGAACCGGCTGGACAGCACCTCGCCCAGCTCGACCGAGCCGACCTGCCACAACGCGGCACCGGAGCCCTGTTGTGCCTGGGCGCCGAGCGCGCCGACGGTGGCGAACGCGGTCAGTCCCAGCCCGATCCGGACGGCGAGCAGCGGGCCGCGCCGGGATCGCGACCGCGGCCAGAGGAACGCCAGGAACAGGGCGGGGCCGGCGATCAGGGTGAGTCCGGCGTACCCGATGGTCTTGAGAACGGGGATCGCGGCGGTGACCGACGGATGTGCCCCGGCCGCCTCGACCGGCGCCTCGGGGCGTGCCGAGGGCGCGCCCACCGAGAAGGTGATCGCGCCGCCGACCGGATGGCTGTCCGCCGAGATGACCCGGAAGCTGACCAGATAGGTGCCGAGCGGGTGCTCGGCCTCGCGGATCGGGATGCGCACCACCGTCCGGTCGACCGTCACCTCCCCGGAGATCCGTTCGCCGTCCGGGGCGATCACCTGCACCCGGCCCTCGACCGGGGTGACCGGCTCGCTGAAGGTCACCGTTACCTCGGACGGCGCGGAGTTGTTCAGGCTGCCCGGCGCGGGGCTGGCGCCGACCGGCGCGGCGTGCGCGGCGGCCGGCGCGGCGGGCAGGGCCAGCGTGCCGGTGAGCAGGACGAGCAGGAACAGTAAGACCCGGGTCACATGAGGTAGTTCGGATCGGCGTGGGGAAAGGTTCAAGGAGGGCGTGTGGATACGATCCGTGGCAGCGCCCAGATCCGTCCCCGAGGGAGCCGTCATGCCCAATCATCCCCGCGCCGGAAAGCCGGCCGAACCGGCCGACCTGATCGACGTGCCCAAGGTCATCTCGCGTTACTACACCGAGCATCCGGATCCGGGGCGGGCGGGGCAGGGCGTCTCCTTCGGGACGTCCGGGCACCGCGGGTCCAGCCTGCGGACCGCGTTCAACGAGGATCACATCGCCGCGACCAGCCAGGCGATCGTGGAGTACCGGCGCGAGCAGGGCACCACCGGCCCGATCTTCCTGGGCCGTGACACGCACGCGCTGAGCGAGCCCGCGATGATCACCGCGCTGGAGGTGTTCGCCGCCAACGACGTGACCGTCCTGATCGACAGCCGGGACGGTTACACGCCGACGCCCGCGCTGTCGCACGCGATCCTCACCCACAACCGGTCGGCGCGGGCCAAGGCCGACGGTGTGGTGGTGACGCCGTCGCACAACCCGCCGGACGACGGCGGCTTCAAGTACAACCCGCCGGACGGCGGGCCGGCCGGCACCGACGCCACCGGGTGGATCCAGGACCGGGCCAACGCGCTGATCGCGGCGGGGCTCAAGGACGTGCGGCGGGTCACCGCGGCCGCGGCCCGAGCCTCGGAGAGCGTTCAGGGGTACGACTACCTCGCCACGTACGTGGACGACCTCCCGTCGGTGGTCGACATCGACGCGATCCGCGACGCCGGGGTGCGGATCGGGGCGGACCCGCTCGGCGGGGCCAGCGTGGCGTACTGGGGCGCCATCGCCGAGCGGCACCGGCTCGACCTGACCGTGGTCAACCCGCTCGTCGACCCGCGGTTCGGCTTCATGACCCTGGACTGGGACGGCAAGATCCGGATGGACTGCTCGTCGCCGTACGCGATGGCCTCGCTGATCGAGCGCAAGGACGCCTTCCAGATCGCCACCGGCAACGACGCCGACGCCGACCGGCACGGCATCGTCACCCCCGACGGCGGCCTGATGAACCCGAACCACTACCTCGCGGTCGCCATCGCCTACCTCTACGCGTCGCGGGACGGCTGGCCGTCCTCCGCCGGCGTCGGCAAGACCCTGGTGTCCTCCTCGATGATCGACCGGGTCGCCGCCGACCTGGGCCGCCGTCTCGACGAGGTGCCGGTCGGCTTCAAATGGTTCGTGCCCGGCCTGCTCGACGGGTCGATCGGCTTCGGCGGCGAGGAGAGCGCCGGCGCGTCGTTCCTGCGCCGCGACGGGAACCCGTGGAGCACCGACAAGGACGGCCTGCTTCTCGACCTGCTGGCCGCCGAGATCCTCGCGGTGACCGGCAAGACCCCCAGCGAGCGCTACCGGGAGCTGACCGCCCGGTTCGGTGAGCCCGCCTACGCCCGGATCGACGCCCCCGCCACTCCCGCGGAGAAGGCGATCCTGGCGAAGCTGTCGCCGTCGCAGGTCACCGCGTCGTCGCTGGCCGGCGAGGAGATCACCGCGGTGCTGACCACCGCCCCGGCCAACGGCGCGGCGATCGGCGGCCTCAAGGTGGTGACCGGGTCCGGCTGGTTCGCGGCCCGCCCGTCCGGCACCGAGGACGTCTACAAGATCTACGCCGAGTCCTTCCAGGGCCCGGAGCACCTGGCCCGGATCCAGGAGGAGGCCAAAGCGGTGGTGTCCGCCGCACTGTCCGGCTGACTTCTCCTCAGATTCGAGGCTCCGGTGCCGACGAGTAGACCGTAAGGAGCGACTACCGGGCAGGAGCCGAACCGCGCCGATGAGCGAAACCGAGAACGCCGGCGTCTCCCGGCCATGGTCGGGAGGGCTGGCGCCCGTGCTGGTCGCCGTCTGGGCCGTTCTCGGGGTCGTGGCATGGCTGCTGGTCCGCGGTGCCGACGAGGTGTTCCTCGGCTATCTCGGCGGCCCGGTCGCGATGGCCGCCGGTGTGTCGGCCTGCCGCCGGATCGCCCGGGCGGGCCGGCTGCCCGGCCCGATCCGGGTGTTCTGGAACCGGATGGAGTACGGCGGGATCGGCCTGCTGGCGGGCGCGGTCGCCGCCGCGATCTGGGCCAACAACGACACCGGCATCGATCTCGTCATCGGCGTCCCGCTGCTGGCCGGCGTCGGCCTGATGATCGTCGCCTTCCTCCGGCTGCCCGGCCCCACCCGGAACGCGGCCGCCTGGAGCCAGGTCGTGCTCGACGGCTGCACGGTGGCCGTCGCGAGCGCCCTCGTCTTCTGGTACGTCGTGCTCGCCCACGCCCCGGCCGGCACCTCACTGGGCACCCGCGTCGTGGCCGCGGTCGTCGGCGTCGTCGGGGTGCTGCTGGCCGTGACGGTCGGCAAGGCCGCCGCCACCCCGGAGACGGTCGTCGACGGGGCCGCGCTGCGGACGCTCATCGCCGTCCCGATCGCCAGCGTGGTCACCCCGATGGTGCTGGTATCCGGCGGCGACTGGTCCCGGATGGCGCTGTCGGTGCTCGCCCTGCCGATCGTCGGCGTGGCCCTCAGCACCGGCGCCTACCTGCAGCGGCGTGCCCTCGACCGGCCCGACGGGCAGACGGTGTCGTACCCGACCCGGTCGGTGTTCAGCCTGCTGCCGTTCGTCGCGGTCGCCGCCACGGCCGGCCTGGTCGTCGGCGTCAGCGCCCAGGACATGAGCGCCCGGCAGCTCACGGTGATCATCGGCGCGCTGCTGATCGCCGGCTGCGTCGTCGCCCGGCAGCTGCTCAGCTTGCGGGAGAACACGCTGGCGCTGCGCGGCATCCGCCGTCAGCAGGCCGAACTGGAGCGCCTGGCGCTCAGCGACAACCTGACCGGGCTGCCGAACCGGGCCCGGTTCACCGTGGCGCTCGCCGAACGTCTCGGCGCCCACCAGCCGGCCGCCGCGCTGCTGATCGACATCGACGACTTCAAGATGATCAACGACACGCTCGGGCCGGCCGCCGGTGACCAGATGCTCTTCCAGGTGGCGCAGCGGCTGCGGGCCCAGTGCACGGCCGGGGAGATGCCGGTCCGGCTCGGCGGTGACGAGTTCGCCGTCCTGCTGCCCTTCGACGACCCGGCCGCCGCCGAGGCCGCCGCCGGGCGCGCGCTCCAGTCCCTCGCCGACCCCTTCACCGTCGGTGACCAGCACCTGCTGGTGCACGCCAGCGCCGGGATCGCGATCGCCGAGCCCGGCGAGACCGCCGACGAGGTGCTGCGCAACGCCGACATCGCGATGTACGCCGCCAAGGCGGGGGCTCGCTGGCCCGCGCGGCCGCGGTGTTCGACGCCCACCCTCGGCTCGGCCTGCTCACCGCCACGGTCCTGATCGGCCCGGAGGCAC
>NZ_JBFAMR010000047.1:62916-64356 GCF_040656595.1 Actinoplanes sp. NPDC049802 | reverse complement strand
TACGAAGGCGGCACCGTCATCAGCCTGCTACCCGCGCTCAAGGTAGCCTGAAGATCAACTCATCGACCCTGTCCGTCGAAACGGGTCAAGCCCAGGCCGGCGTGCAGAGCGATGTGTGCTCGGAGAACGCGACACCCGCAGTGGGTGTGAAAACACCCGTTGCGGGTGTCACGTCTCTGGAACACCGATAGCCGAGATCCGTGTCCCGTTCTCCCCGGACGGGGATTCGTCTCCGCGTGCACTGCCAGCCGGCGAACCTGGCGGTGGTACCGTGCGACGGCCGACCGGTGCCACACGCTGGAGTTCACGGGGCAGCGTCAGCAGCGGTCGCCGAGGAGCCACCGCGGCCGACCGGGTCACTTCGCCGGTCTTGCCCAGCAACGAGCACCGTCCACGCAATGCCGTCCACATGCGCAACCACCGCAACGGACGGATCTTCACCGGTCTTCGACCACCGACCACCGATCGCCGTCGCCGTCGCCGTCGCCGGTCATCGAGCCCCTGATCCAGGTCCGGTTTCCGCTACCCCGCACCCGCGTCGTGAAGCCTGGCAAAGCGGGACGAACCGGATATACGCTGGTAGCGAGCCTCTATTGACAAGCCAGCAGGATCAGCTCTGATGCTGATGGCCGATTGTTCTTCTGCCTTCCCGCGGCCGGTAGGTGCCGGCCGGCGCGCACGTAAGGCTCTGCGTGGTCGTTCACGGGTGTCACAGCGGTGGTCCGGGCACACGATCGGTGCGCTGTGCGCGCCCACCTGGCCGGCGAGGGCGAGGGCGAGGGCGAGGGATTTTGCCAGCAGGGTTAGCACTCACGGCCAGCCGGAGTGGATCATTGCTCTGTCCGGGACACGGTTGTTGTGCGGGCGATCCCGTCGCGGACGTGAACCGGGGTCAGCTCACACTCCGGTGAAGACGGCGGGTGCCTCCATCCAGATGTAGAGGGTACTTCCGAGGTAGATCAGGGTGACGACGACGCCCATGGCGCCTTCTTTGAAGAACCTGTCCCGGTCCAGCGGGTCGGTGGCGCGGCGGGATCGCGCGAGAGTCCACACGTTGTGCGCGAGCCCGACGGCCGGGATGATCAGATAGCCCCAGGCCTCGATGGTGAGATGGAACCGGCCGGTCAGCTCCGCGACGGCGGCGACCACCAGCGCCAGCAGATAGGTGGCGAACAGGAGCCGGGTGGCCCGCTCCACGTGGATGTTCCGGGCGTTCACCGTGCTGGCCTGGTCCATTGGGTCTCCCTTCGTCGTGGCGAACACGAGGGTGTACCCGGGTGGCGGGTGCTCGGTTCGAGATCGACCCGAGACCGCACGACGAGACCGCCGCAACGGGCTGCCAGCGGCGACGGTCGACACCGACGGTGGGCGCGCGACGGTGGGCGCGCGACGGTCGGCGCGCGACGGTCGGCGCGCGACGGTCGACGCGCGACGGTCGAC